>CAMEJG010000021.1 GCA_945919465.1 uncultured Anaeroplasma sp.
AATTTAGAAGATAGAAGTTAGAATCTTATGACTTATAGTCATGAGAGGTTCAAGATTATGGTACTGGATTTAATAATATTGGAATGATATTAAATTATTCTCCAAAATATATTAAGCTTGATTGTTTATTAGTTAGAGAAATAAATATTGATAGTAAAAAGTTAATGTTTGCAAAATCACTAATAGAATTTTGTAAAAAGAATAATATTTTAGTTATTGCTGAAGGTGTTGAAATAATTGAAGAATTAAAATGTGTTAAAGAGGCTGGAGCTGATTATGTTCAGGGCTATTTAATAGCTAAGCCAAATTTAGAAATTAAAGATATTCCTTTGGAAATTAAAAAATTAATAATTGAAAGTTAGGAGAAATGTATGAAAACAGTTGTTATTACAGGTTCTGCAAGAGGCTTTGGTCTATGTCAGGCAAAAAAATTTAAAGAATTAGGCTGTAATGTTGTAATATCAGATATTAATGAGGCTAATTTAGAAAAAGCATTAGCTGAATTAAATAAAATTAAACCTGATACTACAAAGGCTATAAAAGTAAAAGCTGATGTAACTAGCTATAATGATTTAGAGAATTTATGGAATATAGCTAAAGAAGAATTTAATAATGTAGATATCTGGATTAATAATGCAGGAGTTAATTCTCCTGATAAACCAGTTTATGAATTAAGTGAAAAAGAAATTTCATTTATTTTAGATATCGATCTAAAAGGTGCTATTTTAGGTTCTAAAATTGCCTTTAAAGGAATGAAGGAACAAAGCTTTGGTCAAATATATAACGTTGAAGGATATGGATCTAATGATGCAATGATGACTGGATTAACTCTATATGGTACTACAAAAAGAGCTATTACTTATTTTACATTATCATTAGCTAAGGAAGCTCATGAGGTTACTAACGATAAAGTAAAGGTTTGTAGATTAACACCAGGAATTATGATTACTGAATTTATTACCTCTGCAAATGGAGGAAGTACTCACATTGAATTGCCTGAAAAAACTAAGAAGGTTTATAATATTTTAGGAGATTATCCTGAGGTAATTGCTGATTACTGTGTACCTAGAATGTTAAAAAATGAAAAGAATAATTATAATGTAGTATGGTTATCTAATGCTAGAGCTTTTAGAAGATTTTTATTTGCAGGATTTAATAAAAGAGATTTCTTTAAGTAATAATATTTATAATAGAAGCTTTCGTTAAAAATATATGAAAGTTGTAAAAACTAGTTTTTTTCTAGTGATTATTGTGATATAATTATCGACGGATTTTAAATTCAGGGGGGAATTCTCATGTCAATTTTATTGGGAAAAAAAGTAAAAGTATTTAGTTTAAGCTCAAATAAGGAATTAGCTTTAGAGATTTGTGATTCTATTGGTATTCCACTATCTAGCTGTGATGTATTACATTTTGCTGATGGTGAAATTAATGTACAGATTAATGAAACTGTTCGTGGTCATCATGTATTTGTTATTCAACCAACAAGTGCGCCAGTAAATGATCATTTAATGGAATTATTAATTATGTGTGATGCATTAAAGCGTGCCTCTGCAAAAACTATTAATTTAGTTATTCCATATTATGGATATAGCCGTCAAGATAGAAAGGCTAGAAGTCGTCAGCCTATTTCAGCTAAGCTTGTTGCGGATTTATTACAAACTGCAGGTGCTGATCGTGTAATTTGTATGGATATCCATGCTGCACAAATTCAAGGATTCTTTAATATCCCAGTAGATAATTTTATGGGATTACCTATTTTATGTAATTATTTAATGGATAAGCATTTAGAAAACATTGTAGTTGTATCTCCTGACCATGGTGGTACTACTCGTGCTAGAGAATTTGCTAAAGTATTAGATACTACAATCGCTATTATTGATAAGCGTCGTCCAGAACCAAATAAGGCTGAGGTTATGAATATCATTGGTGATGTAAAGGGTAAAACTTGTATTTTAGTTGATGATATGTGTGATACTGCAGGTACTCTTACAATTGGAGCTAAGGCATTAATGGAGGCTGGAGCTGTTGAGGTTTATGCTGCTTGTACTCATGGTGTATTATCTGGTCCTGCAATTGAAAGAATTCAAAATTCTTGTTTAAAGGAAATGATTATTACTAATACAATTAAATTAGACCCAGCTAAGAAAATTGATAAGATTAAAGTTTTATCAGTTGGTCAATTATTAGGTCATGGTATTTTAAGAATATTATCTGATGAGCCATTATCAGGCTTATTCACTTATTCTTATGATAAAACTAAGAGAGAATTGTTATAATATGAGATTAATTATTGGTCTTGGTAATCCTGGATTGCAGTATGAAAATACAAGACATAATGCAGGATTTATGGCTTTAGATCATTATGCATCAAAAAATAACATTGAATTTTCTATGGTAAGTAAGCTTAAGGGAATGATTGCTCAAGTCAACTATAATGGTAATAAGGCTATTTTATTAAAGCCTATGACTTATATGAATCTTTCAGGAGAAAGTGTTCAATTAGTTTGTAGCTATTATAAAATTGATATTGAGGATATAATTGTATTTTCTGATGATTTGGATTCTCATTTAGGTAGAATTAGATTAAGAGCTAAAGGAAGCTGTGGTGGCCATAATGGTCATAGAAATATAGCGTTACATTTAAAAACAGAAGAATATAAAAGAGTCAAAATTGGTATTGATAGAAGTCCTGTTATACCAGTTATTGATTGGGTATTAAAAAAATTTACTAAAGAAGAATTAGAAGAAATTAATAAATCTTTTGAAATTACAGATAATATAATTGATGATTTCATTAGAGGAGTAGATTTTTATAAAATATCATCTTTATATTCTCAGAAATAAATATTATATAGGGAGTAGAAAACCAATTTATTGGTTATAATATCGTCATCTCGACTTTAAGTCCGGTATTATAGTAAATTTCAAGACTATATATTTTCAGTAATGGGAATATATAGTCTTTATTTTTTTAATAAAAGGAGAAGAAAAATATGTTAGATGCTTTATGGGATTTATTAGATCAGGCTATTAGTAATATAGGCTGGGCGCAATATTTAATTTATATTGCATTTTTAGTTGTTGGAGTTATATTTTTAGTAAAATTTTGTGATATTTTCGTTGATGCAGCAAGTGCTATTGCTCAAAAGCTACATGTATCACCATTAATAATAGGATTAACAGTAGTCGCAATAGGAACAAGCTGTCCTGAGCTTGCTGTATCTGTATCGGGTTCTATTCAGGCTTTAATAAATGGTACTACAGCTAATATAGCTATAGGTAATGTTGTTGGGTCTAATATTTGTAATTTATTATTAGTGTTAGGTTTTAGCTGTATTTTTACTCCAATTGTTGTAAAAAAGAGTATTTGTAAAAGAGAATTTCCATTTTTAATAGGAATTACTGCATTATTAGTAATATTAGCTTTATTCTTTTCATTTAATGGTTATCCTTATGGTATTGCAAGATGGGAAGGTATTATTTTAGCAGTATTTATTCCTATTTATATATTCTTTCTTATTTATAATGCAAAAAAGCATCCAGAAGAGCAGGATGCAGTAGAAGAGGTAAAGGATATGCCTTTAGTAAAGGCAATAATCTTTACTTTAATTGGTATTGTTGGTATTATGCTTGGTGGTGAATTTGTAGTTTACGGAGCCCAAAGAAGTGCAGTTAATATTGCGGTATCTTGTGGATTACAGCGCGAAATGGTTGAATCATTAGTAGGATTAACTATTGTTGCGGTAGGTACAAGTCTTCCTGAGCTTGTTACTAGTATTGTTGCTGCAAGAAAAGGCCAAAATGAATTAGCATTAGGTAATGTTATTGGTTCTAATATTTTTAATACTATTTTCGTTTTAGGAATTTCTGCAACTATTTGTGATTTAGGAACCTTAAATAATCAAATGTGGGTTGAACTTGCAGTTATGATGGCAGCTACTTTATTAGTGTTTATCCTTTCTTTAAGAGGAAAGCTTGAAAAGAAGCATGGATTTATATTAATTGGTATGTATGTAGCATTTTTAGTTTATTTAGTTATACGTACGATTCTAGTTAGATAGTATTTGAGTTTGATATAATAATATGATAAAATTCTTTATAGAAGGGAAGTAATTTTATGGATCATATTTTGCAGAAAATAAAAGAATATAATACAATTATTATTCATGGCCATGTTCGTCCTGATGGTGATTGTATTGGAAGTCAATATGGACTATATCATATTTTAAAGGCATCATTTCCTCAAAAGAATATTATTATAACTGGTACTACTAGTGATTATGTTTCATTTGTAGGTGCCCCATCAATATTAGAAGATGAATCATTATTTGAAAATGCATTGTCAATTTGTGTTGATTGTGCAACTAGCGAAAGATTATCAGACCAAAGATATGTTAAATCTAAATATTCAATTAAAATAGATCATCATATTCCTGTAGATGATTATGGTGATTATCAATATGTTGATACAACATCACCAGCATGTAGTCAAATTATCACTGAATTTTATATGAAATTTAGTGATCAATTAATAATGAATAAAGAAGCTGCTTTAGCTTTATATGTAGGTATTTATACTGATACAGGAAGATTTAAATTTGATAGTGTAAATTCAAGAACCTTTAATGCGGCAGCATTATTATTAGATAATGGCGTAGATTTAGGTTATGTAGATAATAATTTATCAATTGAAACCTTAAAAACATTAAAGCTTAAGGGTTATGCATTATCTAATTTCAAATATACTGATAATGGTTTTGCATATTTAGTTATTACAAGAGATATAATTAATGAATATGAGGTTACTGATGAAGAGGCAGCTGCATTAGTTTCAGTAATATCAACTATTGAATTTTGTCCTGTCTGGGCATTATTTATTGAATATCCAACCGAAATTAGAATTAGACTGCGTTCTCGTGGCCCTGTAATCAATTTATTAGCTGAAGAATATCATGGTGGAGGACATGCGAAAGCATCTGGTGCGAGCCTTTCTAATTGGGATGAATTAGAAGGTTTTGTAAATAAAGCTGATAAGCTTGTATTAGAATATAAAAATAGTTTATAAGAAATATTTTATACACTCAAAATTCTTTAATGAAAAAATATAAAAAAATACTTGATTTTTATTATATTTTCTTGTACAATAATGAGGAACTCTTTTGAGTGTATATATATAGGACCATCGCCAAGCGGTAAGGCAAGGGACTTTGACTCCCTCATTCACAGGTTCAAATCCTGTTGGTCCTGCCAGTCAAAATATTCTTTATTTGTCGCAAGACAAATCTATTTAGCATAAATGTTACACAAAAAGTAGCGAAGGATAGAGACCTAGCAATAGGTCTTTTTTCTTTTTTATTGAATGTTTCACGATATCGTGATATAATAAATGTGGAGGAAATAGAATATGCCTACAATAGCATTATTCTATGGTATTATTATCCAAATGTATTTCTTGAGTTCTGAACATAATCCTCCACATATTCATGCAATCTATAATGATCATAGGTCAACGTATTCATTAATAGATATGACTAAAATCAATGGAGATCTTCCTATTAAGGCAGAAAAGCTAGTTTTAGAGTGGATGAATCTTCATATCGCTGAGTTGCGTGAAATGTGGGATAGTCAGTCATTTAAGAGAATTGAACCATTAGAATAGGAGGTGGATGCAGTGAAATATATTTTTCATCCAGTAAGGACAGTTACAGCTTTAGATAATTATATGTTATTTGTTGAATTTTGTGAGGGTGTATCAAAAATATATGATATTAAACCATTGTTTGAACGAATACCTATTTTCAAAGAATTAAAAGAAAATGATTTGTTTTATAAAGTGCATGTAGATGTTGGTGGTTATGGTATTATTTGGGACGATAAAATAGATTTAGCTGCAGAAGAGCTTTATTATAATGGTAATATTGTTCCATCTAGATTTGACGGTATTATGGCGCTTGGTGATGCTGCACAACTGTGGAATATAGATGATTCTACATTACGCCACGCTATAAAAAATGGAAAATTCAAATGTGGAAAAGACATTACTAAATTTGGAAAGCAATGGATAATAACCATAGAAGCAATGGTTCGCGAATACGGCGAGCCAAAGCAATAATTGCTATTTGAAAAAAACATATAAAAAACAATAGGAAATGAGATACTAATTTATGTATTTGAGAAAAATGAAAATAGAAGATTACGTAATGTATATTCGCTATGGATGTCTTGCGTAGGAATGGGATTAAATAATCTTGATGCATCTAAAGAGGTAATAGAAAAGTTTCTAAATAGAAATCCAGATACTTGCTATCTTGCAATAGAAGCTGATGAAGTTATTGGTGTAATTATGGTTGGTAATGATGGTAGAAGAGGATACATTTATCACACGGCAGTTCATCCTAATTATCGTAAACAAGGAATTGGGAAAGCACTAGTAGAAATAACTTTAGATTCATTACTAGAATTAGGAATAAATAAGGTAGCCTTGGTTGTATTTGAAAGAAATAATGCAGGGAATGAGTTTTGGGAAAAGATGGGATTTACATCTCGTAATGATCTAATCTATAGAAATAAAGCATTAGTTAAAATTGAGATAATAGACACCTAAATTAGTTTCCGCTAGCCTACCGCGTCATTTTTGTGCTATCGAGCTATGGCATTAGACAATTTAAGTAACTATTTTTATTTTATGGTTCTTGAATAAATTTAATCTTTGCATAAGGGAATGAATAGTTCCCTTATTTTTTTTATAATCGTAGTGGAAAGTTCAAAAAAGCTTATAGCTATGCTTGGAAAATAAATAACAAGGAGTTATATCAATTGTAATTAAAAAGAAATAAATTATATTTTAAATAAATTTTTTGTCATAAAATATTAATATTTTGAACAAAATTATTATTTTTGTATATTTATTTTGTTTTTAAATTGCTTTATAATATTTTTATAATAAAAAAAAGGAGATAATATTGATGAAATTTTTAAAAGATAAGAAATTAAATTCATTAGTAACATCAATAATATTAATTGTAGTTGGTGTTATTATGTTTATTCCAAGTGTAAGAGATACCCTATTAGGTGTTGCGTTAACTTTATTTGGAGTATTATTAATTGCTTTAGGTATTATTGCAATAATGAATAAGAATAATACTGAAGGTATTATAGAAATTGTAGTTGGTGTAGTTGTAATTGTATGTGGTTGGACTTTATTATGGCTAGTATTAGTTATTGTAGGTGTATTCTTAGCAATTAAAGGTGTATTAGATTTAATAAATTCAATTAACGCAAAGAACACAATATCAATTGTTTATTCAATTATTACAATCATTATTGGTGTTTTACTTGTAGTAGCACAATGGGTTGTAATGGATTGGTTCTTCATTGTATTAGGAGTTGTTCTACTTCTTAATGGTGTTTTTGGTATTTATAATTATTTAAAGAAGTAATTAGATAAATGATGTCATTTAATGGCATCATTTTTCTTTTTTTTATCTTTTAAAACTTGAATGAATATGGTAAAATAGCAAATGATATAAATAATTATAAGCTACCTATTTTTAAATGGGTTTCTTTTTCTTTATATAAATTGGAGGATTTATATGTCATTATTAGCTAAAAGAAGTATTGTTAAAGAAGATAAGAGTAATATTATTACTTTAGGTGCTATCGCAAAAGAAATGAAAAAAAAGGATCCTAGTGTAGTAAATGCTACTATAGGAATGCTTTATGATGAAGAGGGAAAGCTTTTTGTTTTTGATAGTGTTAATGAAGCATTAAATAATTTAACAGATGATGAGAAATTCTCTTATGCATCAACCCCAGGACCAGATACCTATCATGAGGCTATTAAGCATTGGGTATTGAGGGAGCATTACTCTTCATTTATGAATGTTGGTGTAATGGCTACACCAGGTGGCAGTGGTGCTATTTCTAATACATTTAGTAATTATTTAAATCCTGGTGATGAGGTATTACTTCCAAATTATATGTGGGGTAATTATAAGCAATTTGCTTATGAAAACTATGCATCATTTAGAACCTATAGTTTATTTGATGAAAATAATAAATTTAATTTAAAAGATATTTATAATCAAATGGTCTCTTTAAAAAATAAACAAGGAAGAATATTATTAGTAATTAATGATCCTTGTCAGAATCCAACTGGTTATACTATGTCTTTTGATGAGTGGAAAAGTATCATTAATATGATTAATGAATTATCAAATGATGGTACTCCTGTAATATTATTGCATGATATGGCATATATTGATTATGATAAAAGAGGTTTTAAGGCTACAAGAGATAAAATAGCTTTATATAAAAATCTTAATTCTAATGCGATGGCAATAATGGCATTTAGTGGTTCTAAGACTATGGCTTTATATGGTATTAGAGTAGGAGCTATGATAGCTGTTAGTAATTCAGAAGAAAATATTTTAGAATTTAATAAGGCCAATAAGTTTTCTTCTCGTGCTAAATGGAGTAATACTACTAATTTAGGAATGAATTTAATTACTAAGGTATTAACAGATGATAAGCTTAGAAATAAATTTGAAGAGGAATTAGAGCTTTCAAGAAAAACATTAATTGATAGAGCGAATATGTTTATTGAAAAATCTAATGAAGTAGGTCTTAAGACTTTACCATTTGATTGTGGTTTCTTTATTACTATTCCATGTAGTAATCCTAATTCGGTATATCAATATTTAGTAGATAAAAAAATACATATTATTCCTATGGATAATGTTATTAGAGTTACTATTTCGGCTATTTCTATTAAAGATTGCAAGAAGCTTCCAATATTAATTAAAGAAGCAATAGATTATTGTAAATAAATATTAAAGAAGAAAGCTATATTTTTATAGTTTTTTTCTATTATTTTAATGGTGATTTTATGGTTATTTTAGATTATTTTAATAAATTAGATTCAGTAAAAAGAATAATAGATACAAATCAAATAAGATTAGGAAATTCTTGTGATGGATTTAATATTATGTTAATAGCTTCAGATTTTTATAAATCAAATAAAACTATTTTTGTATGTTTGCCAACTTTATATCAAGCTCAAAAATATTATGATCAACTAGCTTCCTTTATTAATGAGGAGGATGTTTTGTTTTTCCCTGCAGATGAGCTTGTTTCAGCTGAAATGATTGCGGCAACAGGAGATTTCTTATTTGAAAGAATTCAAACCATTTGTACTTTATTATCTAATTCTAAGAAAATAGTAATTATGAATATGCACGCAATTATTAAATATGAATTACCTAAAGAAGTATGGACTAATTCCTTATTAAGAATAAAAAAATATGATGAATATGATTTATCTAAGCTTGTAGAAAAACTAGTATATTTAGGATATGAGCCTGTTTATACAATTGAAAAAACTGGTCAATTTTCTAAAAGAGGTTCTATTTTAGATGTTTTCCCCTTTGGATATTCTGAACCAGTAAGACTTGATTTTTTTGGTGATGAAATAGATAGTATCAAAACCTTTAATATTGATACTCAACGTTCTATTTCATCAGTAGATGAGGTTGAGATTTTACCTGTTAGTGAAATGATGTATGATAATGAAAATTATTTAAATGCAAAGAGTAAATTATCTTCTTATTTAGATGGATTTCCTTTATCAGAAATAGAAGAGAATATCTATAAAAAGGATCTTGAAAATTTGGGATTACATAAGGAATTGAATAATCTTCAAAGATATATTACATTCTTTAATGATACATCCACTTCTATTATTAATTTTGTTGATGAAAAAAGATTATATTTTATTGATCCTACAAAATCAATGGAATGCTATGAAAGATTGAATTTGGATTTACATGAGTATTGTGGTAGAGTTGGCGGTTATAGTTTAGCTGGAATTCCTTTTTATATGAATTTTAAGGAAATCTTAGAAATGTATAATGTTCAAATTGAAGGACTAAGAAGTATCGGAGAAACTGATTTAGAAATAAATTCTACTTCTATTGAACCTTATAAAGCTAATCAAAAAGCTATATTAACAGATTTTAAGGATTATTTATCAAAAAGAAAGCTTATTGTTTCTATTACTCGTGAAGATAGATATAAAAAATTATTTGAATATCTTGATGAAAATGAAATTATATTACATAAAATAAGTAAATTAGATGATATTAGAGAAAATGTAGTTAATTGCTTTATCGGCTATACCCCTTCATTTATTATGAAAAATGAAGATTTTATGATAATAAATGAAGCTGATATTTTTGATATACAAGCAAAGCCTAAAAAAGCTAAATATAAATCTATATATAAAAATGCCATTAAAATATCTAGATATGATGAATTATGTATTGGAGATTATGTTGTTCATTATGATTATGGTATTGGTAGATATTTGGGTATTAAAACTCTAGATTTAGAAAATACAAAAAGAGATTATTTATATGTTGAATATGCTGATAATACAGCTGTATATATACCACTTGAATCTATTGCAAATCTTATGAAATATGCATCTAAGGATGTTGAAGGTATTGAATTACATAAAATAGGTGATACTAAATGGGTCAAGGCAAAGAATAGAGTTAAGAATAGAGTTCATGAAATATCTGATAAATTAATTAGATTATATTCAGAACGTCAAGCCTCAGAAGGCTTTATGTTCCCAGAGGATTCAATAGAGCAAATAGAATTTGAAAATGATTTCCAATATGAACTAACTCCTGATCAGAAAAAGGCTGTTGAGGCAATTAAGCATGATATGGAATCTAATCGTCCTATGGATAGATTAGTTTGTGGAGATGTTGGTTATGGTAAAACGGAGGTTGCATTAAGAGCTGCATTTAAAGCAGTTTATGGTGGTAAACAGGTTTGTGTATTAGCTCCAACTACTATTTTAGCAAGGCAGCATTATTATACATTTAAAGATAGAATGGAAAAATATGGTATTAGAGTTGAACTATTATCTAGATTTATTTCTAAAAAGGATCAAACTAAAATTATTCATGATTTAAATACTGGAGCAGTTGATGTTGTTATTGGAACTCACAGGATATTATCAAAAGATATTAGTTATCATAGCTTGGGTTTGTTAATAGTTGATGAGGAACAAAGATTTGGTGTAAGTCATAAGGAAAAGATAAAAGAATTAAAGGTTAATGTTGATTGTATTACTTTATCTGCAACACCAATTCCTAGAACTTTACAAATGTCTGTAATGGGACTTAAGGATTTATCTATGATAGAAACTCCACCTAAAAATAGATATCCAATTCAAACCTATGTTCTTGAAAGAAATGACAAAATTATTGCTGATGCAATATTACGTGAAATGGCAAGAGGTGGCCAAGTATTCTATTTATATAATTTTGTTGAGGGAATAGAAGAGGAAGCAGCTCATTTACATAGTATTGTACCAGAGGCACGAATTTGTATTGGTCATGGTAAGCTATCAAAAGATCAGCTTGAGAATGTATTAATTAAATTTATTAATCATGAATATGATGTTTTATTATGCACTACTATTATTGAAACTGGTATTGATTTACCAGATACTAATACTTTAATTATTCATGATTCAGATAGATTAGGTTTATCTCAAATGTATCAAATTAGAGGTAGAGTAGGTAGATCAAATAAAATAGCTTATGCTTATTTAATGTATGAACCAAGAAAGGTTCTTACTCCTCAAGCCGAAAAAAGATTAGAAACTATTAAGGAATTTAATGAGCTTGGTAGTGGCTTTAAGATAGCTATGAGAGATTTATCAATTAGAGGAGCTGGAGATTTGTTAGGTGAGGAGCAATCCGGGTTTGTAGAATCTGTAGGACTTGATATGTATATGAAGCTTTTAGATGAAGAACTTCATCATAAAGAAGAAAAGAAGATTAAGCTCGATCCTAGTATGAATAAACCTTTAGCTAATAGAACTATTAAAGAAAGCTATATTTCTAATGATGATATAAGAATTGATATTCATAAGCGTATTGATAATATAAGATCTAGAAGTGATATGAATCATTTAATTGATGAATTAACTGATAGATTTGGCGCTGTTGATAGTGATTTAAAATGCTATATGCTTGAAAAGCTTATGAAGAGTTTGTTTAATGAAATAGGTATTTATTATATAGATGTGAAATTAGAATCTATAATTATAAAATTTTCTGCTGAAGCAAGTAAATATCAGGATGGTAATAAGCTATTTCAAGTAGCATATTCTATGAATGGAGTTAAACTAACAAATAAAAATTCAGAAATTAATATTATTTTTGATACAAAGAATTTAACAAAAGAAAAATCATTTGAAAAGATTATTAAATATTTAGAAAATATAAAAGTAAATAGTAATTAATTTAAATTATAGGAGGGAATTATTTCCTCCTATTTTTAGTTTTAAAAAAGATTATAGCTATGCCTATAAATAAAAAAATTCCTGTTATATAATTTAAGTATAGTCCGCCAACTGCACAAAAATTAATAACAAGGAGTGATATCAAATGAATGATACCGTTAATAGTTTAGCACATATAAGTTGAAATTGTAAGTACTATATTGTATTTGCCCTAAAATATAGAAGACAAGTTTCTTATAAAAGTAAGAGACTAGAGAAGGGCAAATATAAAAAGCTTTGTGAATTCAAAGAAGTTGAAATAATTTAAGCAGAGGTTTGTCCGGATCACATTCATACGTTAGAAATACCAACAATGCAGGCGGTTATGTGGCTGTTCCTGCCATGATGCAGATGCAGGGGATGAATGTGTCCCCTGTACCATCTGTTACACCAGCTGATCCAACAGAATCGAGAAAGGAAATGGTGGAGGAATTACCAGAGATTAATCTGGAGCTTTCCGATAAGCCACTGGATGATGGAGCACTTGCTTCTTTGTCTGTCATGTTTGGGGATGATGAGGAAGAATAAATTTCAAAAAGTGCACAAAGTATTTGATATTTCTAATATTATGTGGTAAAATCAAAACAAATAATTTTAAAAAATGCATAAAATATTAAGAATAGATAATACATTGTGCTAATTTTAAAACTGTAGGAGATGATGCGTGATGAAGTATTATGAAAAATTGCTTGCAAAGGGGTGTTTTTCAAGAGAGGAGCTGACAGAGCTTGTTGGAACATCAACCGTAGCGAATCAGGTAATCTATGAATATCAGAAGAAGGGGCTGATAGAAAAGGTGAAAAGAGATTTTTATGTGGTAATCAGCATGGAAACGAAACAGCCTGTGTTATCTCGTTATCAGATAGGTTCCAATCTGTTCCCGGATGCTTGTATCACCCATCACAGTGCATTTGAAGTATTTGGTTATGGAAGTCAGGTGTTTTATGAGTGCTATGTTGCAACGGGCAAACGGTTTTACGATTTTGAGTATGACGGAGTGATGTATCGCCGCGTAGAGCGTAAGCCTGATTTGGAAGTAGTACAGATGAGAAATATGTGGGTGACATCTGTGGAACAGACTGTTGTAGACAGTATCCGTGATTTTGAAAAGATAGCAGGTCTTGAGGAAGTGATACGCTGCATGATGCTTGTGCCGGGATTGAATGAGCAGAAGGTGCTTGAATGTTTGGTAAGATACAACAATGGTTTTCTGTATCAGAAATGTGGATACATTTTTGAGGAAATGCAGGAAGAATTTCACTTTTCAGCCAATTTTTTTGAGGCGTGTGAGAAGGGTTCCTCTGATGCAAAGCGTTATCTGATAAAGGAGTCGCAGGACAATGTATTTCATAAAAAATGGAAGCTTTATGCACCGGCTTCGCTAAAAGGACTGATAGATAAGGGGCTTGAGGATTATGATGCAATGGGATAGATTAACTCTTGGCAGAATGGCTAAAGAACTGGGTTTTCCGAGAGATACACTGGAAAAGGAATCCCGTCTGGCAGATGTGCTGAAGTTTATGGAATCGGATGAGCTTTTATCAGAAGGGATTGCCTTAAAAGGTGGTACTGCCATTAATCTGACAATTTTTGATGCATCTGAGTCGCCCACTCGTTTGATATGATATCTCCAAAGTAGACAAATAAAATATTTACAGGAATACCTGTATTAGCAAAATAAAACCAATTGAAGGTTACACAATAATAATTTTGTGTAAGACTTTTCAATTGGCTTTATTTTTTTATAATTTACGACTGAACTGTAACAAAAATTATTAATAATTTAATAAAAAATAAATCTTAAACGTTTACATTTTCGACAAAATTTTATATAATTTATACAATAAGTATATATATGGAGGGATTTGAACAATGGCAGTTTTATCAACAAAAAAAGATTCTACAGCACCAACAAAAAAGGCACCAGGAGTTAAGGTGGCACCCAAAGTAGAGGCGTCAAAACCAGTTGAAGTAGCTAAAGAAGCTGATAGTCCTAAAAAAACTGTAAAGAAAACACCAAAGGAAAAGAAGCCGGTAGATATGGCACAAATGAAAACTGTTGTTCCTAAGCTACCTACTCAAGAAAAGAAGGGTACTATTTATCATGTATCTAAAAGAGATAATGATGGAAGAGAGTGGAAGGTTTTTATTCAAGAGTCAAAAAAGGTTATTAAGCTTTTTGATACTCAAGAGGAAGCCTTAAAATATGCAAAAGGATTATGTTCAAATAAGGCTGATGGAAGTTATGTGGTTTTACATGGCTTAAATGGTAAAATAAGAAAGTTTTAAAATTTGTAAAAAAATATTTTGTAAAAAATTAAAAAAGGTCTTGCAATAGGCCTTTTTTTGTTGTAAAATAAAAAAGGCTCTATATCGAGCAGGAAGTGGCTGTGAAGTGGGAGGTTGCCGACACACCGAAGAGCGTTGTCATACAGCGTGTTGGGTTTTCTCATGGAGCAAGTCTATACTACGATTATAGGCGAAAGGAGTATATTAAAATGGCAAAAGAAAAAATCAAAATTCGTTTAAAGTCTTATGATCACAGATTATTAGACCTATCAGCAAAGAAGATTGTTGATAGCGTTAAGAAGGCAGGTTCAGTAGTAAATGGTCCTATTCCACTACCTACTGAAAAGGAAATCTTCACTATTCTTCGTTCACCTCACGTAAACAAGGATTCTCGTGAGCAATTCGAAAGAAGAACACATAAGAGATTAATCGAAATTGTGGATCCAAATCCACAAACAATTGATGCTTTAATGCACATTGATCTACCTTCTGGTGTAGACATCGTATTAAAGAAGTAATTAAAATAATTTAAAGAAAAGAGGAAAATTTCAAATGGCTAAGGGAATCTTAGGTAGAAAATTGGGTATGACTCAAATTTTCGATGCAGCTGGAAATTTAGTTCCAGTTACTATCATTGATTGTTCTGATAATGTTGTATTACAACAAAAGACAGTTGAAAATGATGGTTATGTTGCTGTTCAGGTTGGATGCTGTAATAAAAGAGAAAATTTAGCAAATAAACCTGAAATGGGCCATGTTGCAAAGGCTAACACTGCTCCTAAGCGCTTCATAAGAGAATTCCGTTTCTCAGAAGCACAAGGAAATGAGTTATTGTCTTACAATGTAGGCCAAGAAATTAAATGTGATATTTTTGCAGCAGGTGATGTTGTAGATGTTACTGGTACTTCTAAAGGTAAAGGATTTGCTGGTACAATCAAGCGTTATAATCATGCTCGTTTAAGAATGAGTCATGGTACTTCAGCTTGTCATCGTATCGTTGGTTCTATGGGAGCTATCAAGGGTAACATGAAGGGTAAGAAAATGCCTGGACATATGGGACATGACACTGTAACATTACAAAACCTTACAATTGCTAAGGTTGATGCTGAAAGAGAATTAATCTTAGTTCGTGGTAATGTACCAGGACCTAAGAAGGGATTCGTAGTAATTAAGACAGCTGTAAAGGCTGTAAAGTAATAAATTGGTAGGAAAGGAGATTTATTATGCCAACAATCGCATTATTAAATCAATCTGGAGAAAAAGTTAAAGATCTAGAGTTAAGTGCTGAAGTATTCGGTATTACTGAAATTAATCAGCAAGTAGTATATGATGTGGTTAACTGCCAAAGAGCAGCTATGAGACAAGGTACTCATGATACTAAGGGTCGTAGCGAGGTTCGCGGTGGTGGCCGTAAGCCATGGAGACAAAAGGGAACAGGACGTGCTCGTCAAGGTTCAATCCGTGCTCCACAATGGGTTGGTGGTGGAACAGTATTTGGTCCTACACCAAGAAGCTATGCCTTCAAGTTAAACAAGAAGGTTAAGAGATTAGCTTTAAAGAATGTTTTATCTTATAAGTTAAACGAGAATGCTTTAACTGCTGTTGAAGCAATTAAGTTTGAAGAAATCAAAACTAAGAATTTTATTAAGTTCTTAGAAAACATTAAGGTTGAAGGAAAGACAATGGTTGTATGTGCTCCAGAGGAGCTTACAGCAGAGGCTGTTTATTCAGCTAGAAACATTGCAGGAGTATTCCTATCACCTGCTGATAATGCAAGCGTATATGAAATTCTATGTTACAAGAATTTAGTATTAACTAGCGCTGCAGTAGCTTATTTTGAGGAGGTTTTGAAGTAATATGACAAAGGCATTTGACATTATTCAAGGTCCAATCATCACTGAAAAGACTATGGCTTTAAAAGAAAGCTATAATAAATATACTTTTAAGGTATTAAAGACAGCTAACAAGGTTGAAATTAAAAATGCTGTTGAACAAATTTTTAATGTAAAGGTATTAAGCGTTCATACAATCAATGTATTACCTAAGCACAAGAGAGTAGGTCAACATGAGGGCTACACTGCTGCTTATAAGAAGGCTATTTGTAAACTTGCAGATGGTCAAAAGATTGACGCTTTTGAGATCTAATAGGAGGAATTATTAACTATGGCAGTTAGAAAATATAAGCCAACGTCTAATGGTAGACGTAACATGTCAGTTTTAACATTTGATGAAATCACAACTGACACTCCTGAAAAGTCATTACTTGCACCTCTTAATAAAAAGGGAGGACGTAATAATACAGGACATATCACTGTTCGTCATCAAGGCGGCGGTGTTAAAAGACAATATCGTTTAATTGATTTTAAGAGAAACAAGGATGGTATCCCTGCAACTGTTAAAACAATTGAATACGATCCAAACAGAAGTGCAAACATTGCATTATTAGTTTATGCTGATGGTGAAAAGAGATATATCTTAGCACCTAAGGGCTTAACTGTAGGTACAGTTGTTGTATCTGGTGCTGATGCAGATATTAAGGTTGGTAATGCATTACCTATCGTTAATATCCCAGTTGGTACATTAATTCATAATATTGAATTACATCCTGGTAAGGGTGGACAATTAGCACGTAGTGCTGGTGTTTCTGCTCAAATCTTAGGACGTGAAAGTGGATATGTTTTAATCCGTCTTGGTAGTGGTGAGGTTCGTAAGGTTCTTGCTACATGTAAGGCAACAGTTGGTGAGGTTGGTAATGAATCTCATGAACTTGTAAGAATTGGTAAGGCTGGTAGAGCTCGTCATATGGGCTTACGTCCAGAGGTACGTGGTTCTGTTATGAACCCTAATGACCACCCTCATGGAGGTGGAGAAGGTAAGTGTCCAGTTGGTCGTCCTTCACCTATGACTCCTTGGGGTAAGCCTGCTTTAGGTTTAAAGACTCGTAAACATAAGAAAGCTTCTAACAAACTAATCGTTCGTAGAAGAAATGACAAATAATAAGGAGGAACAAAATGGCTCGTTCAATTAAAAAAGGACCTTTCTGTGATGATCATTTAATGAAGAAGGTTGAAGCACAGAACGCTTCAGGCGATAAAAAGGTTATCCAAACTTGGTCTCGTAGATCAACTATATTCCCTGCTTTTGTTGGATTAACAATCGCAGTTTATAACGGTCGTGAGCATGTTCCTGTATATATTACAGAAGACATGGTAGGACATAAGCTTGGTGAATTTGCACCAACTAGAACTTACCGTGGACATGATGCTGACGATAAGAAAGCAAGCAAGAGATAGTAAAAGGAGATAAAACAATGGAAGCAAAAGCAACTGCAAAAACTGTTAGAATAACTCCACGTAAGGCACGTCTTGTTTTAGATTTAATTCGCAATAAGGATGTAGCTGAAGCAAAGGCTATCTTAAAGCTAACAAACAAGAAAGCTTGTGAAGTTATTAGTAAGGTTTTAAATTCTGCATGTGCAAATGCAGAGCACAACTATAATATGGATGTTAATAATCTATATATAAAAACAGCTTACGCTAATGATGGTGTTCGTATGAAGAGAATGTTACCTCGTGCTAAAGGCCGTGGTGATGTTATCATCAAGAGATGCTCAAATATCACTATTATCGTAGCTGAGAAAGAAACTACAGAGGAGGAATAACATATGGGTCAAAAGGTTAGTCCTGTAGGATTACGTGTTGGTATTAATCGTGATTGGGATGCTGCATGGTATGCAGAAAAGAACGACGTTGCAGATCTATTATTAGAGGATCTAAAAATTCGTGAATATCTAGAAAAGACTTATGCAAAAGCAGCTGTATCACGTATTATTATTGAGCGTGTAAAAGGTCAAAATAATAAAGATCGTATTAAAATTACATTACATACTGCTAAGCCAGGTGTTGTAATTGGACATGAAGCTGAAACTAAGAATAAGGTAGTTGAAGGCTTAAAACATTTAACTAAGAAAGAAATCATACTAAATGTTGTTGAAATTAAGAAGCCTGAGCTTGATGCAACATTAGTAGCTAAGTCAATCGCTGAACAACTTGAACAACGTGCTTCTTTCCGTCGTGTTCAGAAGATGGCTATTCAAAGAGCATTAAAGGCTGGTGCTAAGGGTGCTAAGACATTAATTTCTGGTCGTTTAGGTGGCGCAGAAATGGCTCGTAGTGAAGGTTATAATGAAGGACAAGTTCCTCTACAAACATTACGTGCAGATGTTGATTACGCTGTAGCTGAAGCACATACAACTTATGGAAAATTAGGTATTAAGGTTTGGATTTATAAGGGTGAAGTTTTCTCTATTCAACCAAGATCAGTTGAAACTAAGCCAAGAACTCCAAAACAACCTAGAAAAGATAAGGCGCCTAGCTCTAAAGGAGGTAAATAATTATGTTAATGCCTAAAAGAGTAAAGTACCGTCGTCCTCATAGAGTTTACTATAGTGGTAAGGCTAAGGGTGGAACTGAGCTTGCATTTGGTGAGTATGGTTTACAAGCAACTGAAGGTTGTTGGGTTACAAACCGTCAATTAGAAGCTGCCCGTGTTGCTATTACACGTAAGATGAACCGTGAAGGTCAAGTATGGATTAAAGTATTCCCTCATTTATCTAAGACTAAGAAGCCTCTTGCAGTACGTATGGGTTCTGGTAAGGGTGCTCCAGAAACTTGGGTAGCAGTAGTAAAGAAGGGTGTAATTTTATTTGAGGTTGCAGGTGTATCTGATGAGATTGCACGTGAAGCATTACGTTTAGCTTCTCATAAGCTACCTTGTTCAACAAAAGTTGTTGTAAAAGTAGGTGACGAGCAATGATAAAGACAACTGAAATTCGTAAGATGACTGTTGAAGAAATTAATAAGAAGATCGTTGATCTTAAGGAAGAATTATTCAACTTAAAGTTCCAAGCTGCTTTAGGAAATATTGAGAAGCCTGCTCGTATGAATGAAATCAAAAGAACAATTGCTAGAATGAAGACAGTTTTAACTGAGAAGGCTAGCAAGGCTGAATAGGAGGAAACAACATGGAACGCAATAGTCGTAAATATTTTCAAGGAACAGTAGTTTCTGATAAAATGAATAAAACAATTGTTGTATCTGTTGATACTTTTGGTGTACACAAGCTTTATAAGAAGCGTGTAAAGAAATCTACAAAGTTTCACGTACATGATGAAAACAACACTGCTAAGGTTGGAGATGTTGTTAAATTCATGGAAACTAGACCACTATCAAAAACAGTATGCTATACTTTAGTTGAGATAGTTAAATCTAAAGAAACAATTTAATTAGTATCTGAAAGGAGGTACTATCATGGTTCAACAAGAAACAAGAGTAGCAGTTGCTGATAACAGCGGTGCTCGTTCATTATTAATAATTAAAATTTTAGGTGGAGCATTACATAGATACGCTAATGTTGGTGATATCGTTATATGTTCAGTTAAGGAAGCTTCTCCAAATGGCACAGTTAAGAAGGGTGATGTTGTTAAGGCAGTTATCGTTCGTACTAAGCAAGGAATTAGAAGACCTGATGGTTCATATATAAAATTTGATGAAAACGCAGCAGTAGTTATCCGTGAGGATAAGACTCCACGTGGAACTCGTATTTTCGGACCTGTAGCTAGAGAGTTACGTGATAAGGATTTCATGAAGATCGTATCTTTAGCTCCCGAAGTACTATAAGGAGGTGCGCATATATGCATATTAAATCTGGAGATACAGTAGTAGTAATTGCTGGTAAGGATAAATTTTCAAAAGATAAGAAGGGTAATTTAGTACCTACAACTGGTAAAGTTTTAAAGGTTTTCCCTGCTGAAAACAAGGTATTAGTTGAAGGTGTTAATAAGGTTAAGAAGCATCAAAAGCCTACTCAAGCTAACCAAGAAGGTGGCATTATTGAGGTTGAAGCTCCAATTGATGCATCTAACGTAATGTTATTAAACCCTAAGACAAATAAGCCAGTACGTGTTGGTATCAAAGTTGTCGAAGATAAGAATGGCAAAACTAAGAAAATTAGAGTTGCAAAAGATGATACTCATTATGAGTTCGATTAATCTACTGGAGAGGAGGTAAACTTTCGTGAATCGTTTACAAGAGAAATATCAAACTTCTGTTAGAACAGAATTACAAAACAAATTCGCTTATAAGTCTTCTATGCAAATTCCTAGAATTGAGAAAATCGTAATCAACATGGGTGTTGGTGACGCTGTTGCAAATTCTAAGGTACTAGATGATGCAGTTGAAGAATTAACTATTATTTCAGGTCAAAAGCCAGTTATCACAAAGGCAAAGAAGTCAATCGCAAACTTCAAGCTTCGTGAAGGAATGCCTATTGGTTGTAAGGTTACATTAAGAGGAGAAAGAATGTATCAATTCTTAGACAAGCTAGTTTCAATAGCTTTACCTCGTGTACGTGACTTCCATGGTGTTAATCCAAATGCATTTGATGGTCGTGGAAACTATACATTAGGTGTTAAAGAGCAATTAATTTTCCCTGAAATTAATTTTGATCAAATTAAAAAGGTTCGTGGTATGGATATCGTTATCGTTACTACAGCACCAACAGATGAGGAAGGTCGTACTTTATTAGCATTAATGGGTATGCCTTTTAGAAAGTAAGAAAGAGGAATAAACTATGGCAAAGACATCAATGGTTGTTAAGAATCATAGAAAACCTAAATATGCTGCTCGTGAATATACTCGTTGTGAGCGTTGTGGCCGTCCACATGCTGTAATTAGTAAGTTCAAATTATGCCGTATTTGTTTCCGTGAATTAGCATACAAGGGACAAATTCCAGGCGTTAAAAAAGCAAGCTGGTAATAAAATTATTTTTTCCAAGATAGAAAAAGGAGGAATCAGGTTATGATGACAGATCCAATTGCGGATATGCTAACACGCATTAAGAATGCAAATGCAATGCGTCATGAAACTGTTACTGTTCAAAGCTCACAATTAAAGAGTGCTATCCTTGAGGTTCTTAAGAATGAGGGCTTCATTGCTGGATATACAGTTTCTAAGGATGTTAAGAGTGTTACAACAATTACATTAAAATATACTGAGAATAACCAAAGAGTAATCAAAGGTTTAAAGAGAATTTCTAAGCCTAGTCTTCATGTATATTCAACTGCTGAAGATTTACCAAAGGTATTAAATGGTTTAGGTGTAGCTATTATCTCTACTTCTCAAGGAATTATGTCAGATAAACAAGCTCGTAAGCAAAAAATCGGTGGAGAAGTTTTAGCTTACGTTTGGTAAGATAAAAATACAGGAGGTGTTTTAAATGTCTCGTATTGGTAATAAGGCAATTGCAATTCCTCAAGGTGTTACAGTTACTGTTACAGAAGGAAATAATGTTACAGTAAAGGGACCTAAAGGTGAATTAACAAGCCAATTCAATAACGAACTAGAAATTAGCGTTAGTGCTACAGAAGTTTTAGTAAAGCGTCCTAATGATACAAAATTAATGAAGACTATGCATGGTACTACTCGTGCATTATTACATAACATGGTTGTTGGTGTATCTGAAGGATTTAAAAAGCAATTAGAGATTAACGGTGTTGGTTACCGTGCTCAATTACAAGGCAATAAGCTTATCGTTTCTGCTGGTTATTCTCATACAGTAGATATGGAAATTCCAGCTGATTTAAAGGTTGAATTACCTAAGAATACAGTTATTATTATTTCTGGTATTGATAAGCAAAAGGTTGGTCAATTTGCGGCTGAAATTCGTGAAATCCGTAAGCCTGAACCATACAAAGGAAAGGGTATTAAGTATAGTAATGAAGTTATTCGTCGTAAGGAAGGTAAGACTGCTAAGAAGTAGTTAAGAAAGGAGTGCTAATATGATAAGTAAGGTATCTAAGAATGTAACTCGTCAAAAAAGACATTTACGTATTCGTCAAAATGTAAACGGAACTGCAGAAAAGCCAAGATTAGATGTATTCCGTTCAAATAAGCAAATTTATGCACAAATCATTGATGATACAACTGGTAGAACTTTATGTAGTGCTTCTTCACTAGATAAAGAAATCAATTTATCAAATGGTTCTAATGTAGCAGCAGCAACTGAGGTTGGTACTTTAGTAGCTAAGCGTGCATTAGCATTAAATATTGAAGCTGTAGTATTTGACCGTGGTGGTTATTTATACCATGGACGTGTTAAGGCTTTAGCTGATGCAGCAAGAGCTGCAGGATTAAAATTCTAAGGAGGAAAAGTTTATGCGTCAAGATCGTGTTGAGCGTAAAGAAGTTGAGCAACCAGAGTTTGAAGAGCGTGTTGTTACAATCAACCGTGTAACTAAGGTTGTTAAAGGTGGTAGACGTTTCCGTTTCGCTGCTTTAGTAGTTATCGGCGATAGAAAGGGACACGTTGGCTTCGGTACAGGTAAAGCTAATGAAGTACCTGATGCAATTAAGAAGGCTGTAGAGAGTGCTAAGAAGAACATGATTACTGTTTCTACAGTAAATACTACAATTCCTCATGAAGTAACAGGTGTTTACGGTGCTGGCCGTGTAGTATTAAGACCAGCTTCAGCTGGTACTGGTGTTGTTGCCGGTGGTCCAGTTCGTGCTGTAATCGAATTAGCTGGTATCTCAGATATTTTATCTAAATCATTGGGTTCTGCTACACCAATTAATGTAGTTAGAGCTACAGTAGAAGGGTTAAAGAGCTTAGAAACTGCTGAACAAGTAGCTGCTAGACGTGGCATCACAGTTGAAGAGCTTTTAGGGTAATTATCATGTATAAGATCACATTAGTAAAAAGCTTAATTGGTCGTAGACCTAATCAAGTTGCAACAGCTAAGGCTTTAGGTTTAACTAGAATTGGTCAAACTGTTACAAAAGAGGAAAATGAAGCAATAAAGGGTATGATTGTTACCATAGCTCATATGGTAAAGGTTGTCCAAGAATAATAAGGAGGTAGCAATCAATGTTAAATCAATTAAAACCAGTAGAAGGCGCAAGACATTCTAAGAAGCGTCTTGGTCGTGGAATCGGTTCAGGAATTGGTCATACTTCAGGAAGAGGTACAAAGGGTCAAAATGCTCGTTCTGGTGGAGGAGTTCGTCCAGGATTTGAAGGAGGACAATTACCTTTATTCCAACGTTTACCAAAAAGAGGATTCCACAATCCAACTAGAGTTGAATATGCAATTGTAAATCTTGAGGATTTAAATGTATTCGAAAATGATTCTGTTGTTGATGTTCAAGCATTAATCGAAAAGGGTTTAATTAAGAACGTTAAGGACGGAGTTAAGGTTTTAGGTAAAGGTGAATTAACAAAGAAGCTTACTGTTAAGGCAAATAAGTTCTCAGAATCTGCTCAAAAGGCTGTTGAGGCTTTAGGCGGATCTGTTGAGGTGATTTAATTTGCTAAATAAAGCAAAATTAATTTTAGGTAATCGTGAGATTGTTCTAAAACTATTGATTACTTTTGCTTTACTATTAGTTTTTAAGGCAGGAACTTATATTCCTGTACCATTAATTGAAATTAGTAAAGTACAAAGTATTTTATCAGGTAATGACTTTTTAACAGTACTTAATGCTTTTTCAGGAGGAGGTTTATCTAACTTCTCTATTCTAGCTTTAGGTATTTCACCTTATATTACTTCATCAATTGTTATTCAAATGATGCAAATGATCATTCCAAAGTTCAAAGAGTGGGGTGAGTCTGGTGAGGTTGGTAAGCAAAAGCTTAACCGCGTTACTAGATATGTAACTATCGTTATTTCATTAATTCAAGCTTTATTAATATTATTTAGCTTAAATGAAAATCCAGTTAGTATTTTTGTAAACTCATTAATTGAGTATAAAGATATTTATTGGTTAATCTTTATCTATATGGCGATTGTAATTACTGCAGGTTCTGCATTTACGATGTGGTTAGCAGATTTAATTACTCGTCATGGTATTGGTAATGGTTCATCAATGATTATCGCCGCAGGTATTATTTCAACTATACCAACAATGTTTGCTACATTAGCTGATACATATTTAGGTGCAAACTTTACAGTAGGAAATCTATTTCTATATGTTCTAGTTATTTTCTTATATGTAGCAATGATAGTCGGGGTTGTCTTCTTTGAAGGCGCAGTTAGAAAGATACCTGTACAATATGCAAATCGTCAGGCTGGTCAACAAGGCTCTGATATTCCAATCAAGCTTAATAGTGCGAGCGTAATTCCAGTTATCTTCGCATCTACAATTTTATCAATTCCATTAACTATAATTGGTGCATTAGGTCTTCAAACTTCATCATCAAATACAGCGTATTGGTTTGATCAAATTTTCTCAACTAGCCAACCAATAGGTATTGCATTATATGGTATATTAATTATATTCTTTAGTTTCTTCTATTCTTTTATGCAAGTTGATCCAGAGCGTATTGCTGAAAACTTGGATAAGCAAGGTGCGTATATCCCAGGATATCGTCCAGGAGAGGATACTAAAAATCAATTATCTAAGATGTTATTTAGAATTACATTAATAGGCTCAGTTTATCTATTAATTTTAGCAATGGTACCAATTGTTGTAACAAAAGCATTTGGATTTACTTCATCTGCTATTCAAATTGGTGGTACTTCTTTAATAATCATAGTTGGTGTTGCGATTGAAACATTTAGACAAATCGAAACAGCATCAGAAACTAAGGATTATAAGGGCTTCTTAGATTAATTAGGAGGAAATTCATAATGAAATTATTAATTATGGGTAGACCTGGAGCAGGAAAGGGTACTCAAGCTGTAAATATTAGAGAATATTATAATATTCCTCATATTTCAACAGGAGATATGTTCCGTGCTGCAATTAAAAATCAAACAAAGCTTGGTCTTGAAGCTAAAAGCTATATGGACAAAGGTGCTCTAGTACCAGATGAGGTTACCATTGGTATTGTAGAGGAAAGATTACTTGCTGAGGATTGTAAGGATGGCTTCTTATTAGATGGTTTCCCTAGAACAATCGCTCAAGCAGAGGCATTAGATGCTTTCTTAAAGAAAAATGGAATAAAGCTTGATGCTGTTTTAGACGTTAACGTACCACAAGAAATCTTAGTAAGACGTATGGTGGGTAGACGTGTATGTAAAAATTGTGGTGCAACATTCCATGTTGAATTTAATGCACCAAAGGTTGAAGGAATCTGCGATAATTGTGGTTCTCCATTAATTCAAAGAGCAGATGATACTGAGGCTACAGCAAAGAATCGTTTAACAGTTTACGATAATCAAACAGCTCCATTGTTAGAATTCTATAAGAAACAAAATATTTTAAAAACTGTAAATGGTGATCAACCATTAGACAAGGTTTTTGATGATATTAAGGTTGTACTTGGTGCTTAATATATGAGTTTTCTCATATAGTAGCATTGTGTCACAAAAAAGCATGTGTATACATGGGAACTAAAATAAGAGATTATTTTTAGAGTGATGTTTTTACATCAATAAAAGGTGGTTGTTCATGGTATTCCTTATTAATTTAACGTAGCAAATTATTTGGGGGATATCATGAAGATTCAGCTTTATGAATCGTAATTGATATTCAATTATCAACTATTGCATTAGTCATTCTTTTGTAATGATTTTCTAAGTAAATATAATCAAAGGCACATGATTATATATAATGAAATGTTTATAAAAAATAAGCTAGTGGTTAATGCGGGCACATAATGTTTATTTCTATTTATAGAATTAATCACTACTACACTTTAATAAAATTAGGAGGCTAAAGTTTCAATGGCAAAAAAAGATGATGTAATTGAGATGGAAGGTAGAGTTGAAGATGTTCTACCAAACACACAATTTATTGTAACATTAGATAATGGTCATCAGGTTAAAGCCCACGTTTCTGGTAAAATCCGCATGAATAACATACGCATTTTACCAGGTGATAAGGTAACTATTGAGTTATCAACCTATGATTTAACACGTGGAAGAATTACTTACAGACATAAATAATATTGGAGGTATTTTAAATGAAAGTAAGACCATCAGTAAAACCAATATGCGATAAATGCAAGGTTATTAAGCGCAAGGGCCGTGTAATGGTTATTTGCGAAAACCCAAAACATAAACAAAGACAAGGATAGAAAGTAGGAGGTGCAGAAATATGGCACGTATTGCAGGAGTAGATATTCCAAATGAAAAAAGAGTAGTTATTTCTTTACAATATATATATGGTATTGGAGAAACAACTGCTAAAAATATTTTAAAGGCTGCGGGTGTTTCTGAGGACATTCGTACAAAGGATTTAACTGAGGAGCAATTGAGTGCAATTCGTTCTCAAGTTTCTAAGATTAAGGTTGAGGGTGATCTTCGTAGAGAAGTAGCTCTTAACATCAAGCGTTTAATGGAAATTGGTTGCTATAGAGGTATTCGTCATCGTAAAGGCTTACCTGTACGTGGACAAAATACTCGTAATAACTCTCGTACTCGTAAGGGTCCAAGACATACTATAGCAAATCATAAGAAGTAAGAGGAGGATTTAATATATGGCACGTAAGGTACAAAAGCGTCGTGTGAAAAGAAACTGCCCAGTTGGTGTAGCTCATATTCATTCGACTTTTAATAATACAATAGTTACTATCACTGACCCTCAAGGAAATGTTATTTCTTGGAGTAGTGCAGGTGCATTAGGCTTTAAGGGTAGTCGTAAGTCAACTCCTTTTGCTGCACAAATGGCTAGTGAAGCAGCTGCTAAGGCTGCTGTAGATCAAGGTGTAGCTAAGGTTGAAGTAGAAGTTAAGGGTCCAGGACAAGGACGTGAGGCTGCTATTCGTTCATTAACTGTAGCTGGTCTTGAGATTACAGCAATCACAGATGTAACACCAGTTCCACATAATGGTTGTCGTCCACCAAAGCGCCCTCGTGGATAATATTTGGCTTTAATAGAAGTAAAAAGATATATAATAAAATTTAATATTTTTAAAGCTTTTAATTAAATGATAGGAGGCCCATTAATGAAAGATTTAAAATTTGAAAAACCAAGAACTAATGTAGAAGAAATTTCTAATCAAGGTAGTTATGGTAAATTTGTCATTTCACCTCTTGAAAGAGGATTTGGTATTACCCTAGGTAATGCTTTACGTAGAACATTACTTTCCTCTTTACCAGGTGCAGCATTCGTTAACGTAAAGATTGATGGTGCTGAACATGAGTTTCAAAATGTTGATGGAATTGTTGAAGATGTTATTACTATTATTCTTAATTTAAAGAGAGTAGTATTATCTGTTGATTCTGATGATCCTAACTATGAAAAGACAGTAGAAATCAACAAGGGTGAAGGTGAAGTAACAGCAGCTGATATCATTCATGATAGTGAAGTTACTGTTGTTAATCCAGATCAACATATCGCAACAGTTGCTGCTGGTGGAAACCTTCATATGTTCCTAACTATTCGTCGTGGGGTTGGTTTCGTTAGCTCAGTTCAAAACAAGGAATACAATAGATCAGTTGGTGTTATTGCTATTGATTCTATTTATACTCCAGTTGTTAATGTTGCTTTCCACGTTGAAAAGACACGTGTTGAAAATGTTAATGTTGCATCATTTGATAAGCTAGAAATTGAAGTTACAACAAATGGTTCAATTTCAGCAAAGGAAGCTATTGCTGTAGCTTCAAAGATGATGATTGAGCATCTTCAAGTTGTTATTGAGTTAAGTGAGAAGGCTGCTTCAACTGAATATATGATTGAGGCTGAGGATGAAACTCAAGGAAATAAGTATGGAATGACTATTGATGAGCTTGACTTAACAGTTCGTTCTTACAACTGTTTAAAGAGAGCTGGTATTAATAATGTTGCCGAATTGGCAGAAAAGACTGAAGAAGATATGATTAAGGTTCGTAACCTTGGTAGAAAATCTTTAAAGGAAATCAAAGAAAAGCTTGAAGCTTTAGGTATAGGCTTTAAGAAAAATTAGTTTAAAGGAGAATTAAGTAACATGGCATATAGTAGATTACGCCGTAGTTCTGATCAAAGAAAAGCATTACTTCGTGATTTAGTCACTGATTTAATCCTTAATGGTCAAATTGAAACTACAGTTGCAAAAGCTAAAGAATTAAAGAGAATTGCTGATAAAATGGTTACTCTAGGTAAGGCTAATACTCTTCATGCTCGTCGTCAAGCAGCAGCATTCGTTCGTTTTGAAAAGGATGAAGAAGGTAATTATGCAATTCAAAAGCTATTTAATGAAATAGCTCCTAAGTTTGCAAGCCGTAATGGTGGTTATACACGCGTTATCAAGACTGGTTTCCGTCGTGGTGATGCTGCACCTATGGCAATTATTTCTTGGGTTGAATAATTCTAAATTAAGGTAGATTAAATTCTACCTTTTTTGTTTATCTAAATATTACCAAATTTTGCTTGAAAATTAATTTATACAATGGTAAAATTATAGGAAAGGTTTTTAGGAGGGAATTATGGCTTTTTATTATGATGAACCATCACATACATTTAGTGAGTATTTATTAGTACCAGGATATTCTGATGAGAATTGTATTCCAAGTAATGTTTCACTTAAGACTCCACTTGTTAAATTTAAAAAGGGAGAAGAACCAGCAATTTCAATGAATATTCCAATGATATCAGCAATTATGCAATCAGTATCAAATGATACAATGGCTATTGCACTTGCAAAAGAAGGAGGAGTATCATTTATTTATGGTTCTCAAACAATTGAGAGTCAATGTGAAATGGTTAGAAAGGTTAAATCCTACAAAGCAGGCTTTGTGACAAGTGATTCAAATCTTTCTATTGATGCAACTTTAGCTGATGTATTAGAGCTAAAGGAAAAAACTGGACATTCTACTGTTGCAGTTACTGAAGATGGAAGCTCAACCGGAAAGTTATTAGGTATTATTAGTAGTAGAGACTATAGAGTTTCAAGAATGGATTTATCAACTCCTGTTAAGGATTTTATGACTCCACTTTCAAAACTAGTTACTGCTCCATTTGGAACTACTCTTAAGGCAGCAAATGATATAATTTGGGAGCATAAGCTTAATAGTCTTCCTATTGTTGATGAAAATGGATGCTTAGTAGCATTTGTATTTAGAAAGGATTATTCATCACACAAAGACAATCCTAATGAATTATTAGATTCTCATAAACGTTATATAGTAGGAGCTGGTGTTAATACAAGAGATTATGCTGAAAGAATTCCTGCATTAGTAGAAGCAGGAGCTGATGTATTATGTATTGATTCATCTGAGGGCTTCTCTGCATGGCAAAAAAATACCATTAAGTGGGTTAGAGATAAATATGGAGATACAGTAAAGATTGGTGCTGGTAATGTTGTAGATAAGGATGGTTTCCGTTTCTTAGCAGATTGTGGTGCTGACTTTATAAAGATTGGTATTGGTGGCGGTTCTATTTGTATCACTCGTGAAACAAAGGGAATTGGCCGTGGACAAGCAACTGCAGTTATTGAGGTTGCTAAAGCAAGAGATGAATATTTCAAAGAAACAGGAGTATATATCCCTATTTGTTCAGATGGTGGTATTGTTCATGACTATCATATCACTCTAGCATTAGCTATGGGCTGTGATTTCTGTATGCTAGGTAGATATTTTGCTCGTTTTGATGAATCTCCAACATCTAAGATTTTAGTTAATGGTAGCTATATGAAGGAATATTGGGGTGAAGGAAGCGCTAGAGCTAGAAACTGGCAAAGATATGACCTTGGAGGTTCTAAAAAGCTTTCATTCGTTGAGGGTGTTGATTCATATGTACCATATGCAGGACCACTTCATGATAATGTTTCTACAACATTAAGTAAGATTCGTCATACAATGTGTAATTGTGGTGCTTTAACAATTTCTGAGCTTCAACAAAAAGCTAAATTAACATTAGTTAGTAGTGTTTCAATTGTTGAAGGTGGAGCACATGATGTATTAGTAAAGGATAAGCAAAATTAATTAATATAATTATAGGCAGGTAGAAAAATCTATCTGCTTTTTTTAAATATTATAGTATTGTTATTCTTAATTATTTATTGAATAATAATATAAAAATATTTTTTTTAAAAATTTTATATATATCGTTTAAAAAAGTGGGTGTATGATTTAAGTGTAAAATAAAAAGAAAGAAGATCATAACAGTAAAGACAGCTTAAAAACTATATAAAATATAAGATAATTTAATCAACAAAAAATATAATTATTTAACCATTTTATTGTTGACAAAATAAATTATTAATTGTATGATTTAGGTGTAATAACTTAATATTAAAGAAAAGGGGAAAAATATGAGCTACACAAAATTCGGAGAAATGCTAAGGATTAAAAGAATCCAAAATCATGAGGTTATGGGAGATTTAGCAGAGTATTTAGGAGTATCTGTTGCATTTCTATCAGCGGTAGAGACAGGTAAAAAAAATATACCTGATGAATGGGAAGAGAAGCTTGTTGAAAAATATAATTTTAATGAAGAGGAAAGAACATATCTTAAGAAAGCAATAATGGAATCAAAGCCTCAAATTAAAATTAATCTTGTTAATGCTAATGCTCAAAAAAGGGAATTAGCCGTTCAATTTCAGAGATCATTTGATAATTTAGATGATGAAATGGTTGAAGGAATATTAAGATTATTAAATAAAGAAGAATAGGGATGATATTTTGGACTATAAATCTCAAAAAACAATGACAAGAAAAACTGCAAGAATTATAGCGAAAATAATGAGAAAATTATTTGGTTATAATGATGATGAAGTAATAGATCCAATAGCTATGATAGAGCTTGTTCCTGATATTATACCTAATACATTCATTTCGATAGTAGAAAATGATAAATTAGATGTTAATGTTCCTGCACGCTGTTATTTCAGTAATAATAATATAATTATAGAAATTAAAGAGGAAGTATATGAAGGTGCTCGAATAGAAAAAATTGGTGGATATAGAATGCATATAATTCATGAAATATCTCATGCAGTATTATTTAATATTGGATATACACCAAGTTTTGATAGAAACTATAAAAATAACGAATTAAATAGCTATGAGAGTATTGAGTGGCAAGCAAAAGCTGTTTCTGGGGAATTTATGATTCCATATGAACATATAAATGATTTGAGTTATAAAGAAATATCAGAATATTATGGTGTATCTATTGAGGCAGCAAAATATAGCATCAAACTAAGGGGCGGTGATAAAAATGGAAAGACAGCTAATTGAGATTATATGTCCAAATTGTCATAAGAAACAAAAGAATTTGTTTTTAGGGGAGGGATCATATATTCAGGTCAAATGCCCTAAATGTATAAAGACATACTTTCTAAAAACGGATAAAAAAGGAAAAATAAAAACTGGTACATTAAATTAAAAATTGTAATTGTTTAAAAAGTAGACTTAAGCGGCAAGTAGAACTCCGAGAGTACGTTAAACGATGATAAAATTTGTGAAAGAGTTAAAATAATATAATAATTTTAGCCTGGCAAATCTAGTTGCATAATGAAATGATTATGTAATTATTTTTGTCAGGCTTTTATTTTTGAGGGGTGGTGATAGAATGACTGATTATAAAAACAGTCCAGTATAAATTAATCATAATTATTTATGAATGATTTTAACAAAAATATATAAATGGAGGAAAAATAAAAATGGCAAATAAAGGCTTAAAATCATACACAAAACAAATAAGTGGTACAATTAGTGATGTAGTAAAATATAGTGTTAATGTTAATGATTCAGATGGGAATATGAATTTAATAATTCCATTATTAAAAACCATCAGCAATCACCCAATAGAATTAGAATTGATATATAATCATCAAAGAAGGGATGTTTTAAATCAATTTGGTAAGGGAATCCTTACGAATTATGGAATTATAATAAATGATCATGATGCATGGCTAGATGTAATTAATGCTGATGGTTCTAGTGATATTTACAATTATGATGATAATACAAATAAATATATATCACAGACCACAACAAAAACAATAAGAAAAGATGCATATCCAGTTGATGGAGATAGTGATGAATATGGATATACAATTACCGATAAGAATGGTAATATTATATCAATAAAAGACTTTTCATATCATCCTAATTCTATTAATTTAATTAATGGAACTAGTATATTATTTACGGCTAATACAATTACTAATAATATAGGTTCAATAATAACCTATACTTATACTAATAATTTAGTAACAAAGATAACATATAAAGAATCAAATATTTCAACAAGTATAAATATTGATTTAGAATATGATACAAATAATAGAATTAATAGAATAAGAAAATATATTGTTTCTAATTTAGTGAGTGATATTTCAATTAACTATAGTGATTCTTTAATTAGTGTATTAGATAATTTTTCTAAGCATAATGTATTATTTAATTTAAATAATAATAAGGTTATATCAATACAAGAAAAATATCTAGATGGATTAAATACATTATATACAATAAGTTATTCAAATAATCAAAGTATTATTACAGATTCATTAGGAAATACTAGTACAATAGTATTTGATGAGGATAATCTTCCATCATTTGAATATGATAACAATTTTACATTAAGTGAAACAGATTATGATTCAAAAACAAAAAGATTATTATCCCAAAATAGTGGTATTAACATTATAAAATTAGATGATAATAATATAATTGAATCACCATATGATTATGAGGATAAATTTGTAATACTCAGTGAGGATGCTGAAATTAATAGACATTCTACAATGGATCCATTTTTAACTACAATTGGGATGAAATCTATGTATAGACTTTATACTCATTCATCAGGACAAAGATTATTTTATAGATTAGATAAAAAAGGATTACCTTTTGAAAACTTAACATTAATATTATTTGGAAAAAATTCATCAAATAATAAGAGTATTGATGACGTTAAGGTAATATTAAAGACCTATGCAAGTGGAAATACTTGTGATAGAGTAGAAGGAAGATTTTCATCAGCATTTAAAAATAGATTTGATTTATTAACCTTAGGTTTAATAACAACAGCTTCATATGATTATTTAGATATAGAATTTGAATTAAGCGATAATGTAGTATTAGATATAAGTAATATGTTGTTAGTAAATAAAGAATATGGAAGCTTATTTACCTATGATGAATATCAAAATATAACATCAGTTGTTAATTCATCAAATAAGATAAGCTATACATATAATAAAGACAATTTCTTAGTATCAAAGCTTGATAATAATGGTAAATATAAATATGAATATGATAATAAAGGAAATATAACAAATATTTCCTCTAATGATATCAATATTTCTAATACCTATGATCAATATAATAATTTGACTGAACAAATTATTGAATCAAATAATTGTATTATCAAGAATAATAATACATATGATAGCTATGGAAATTTATTGACAACTGTTGATACATTTAATAAAACAATTTCATATCAATATGAAATGACAAAATATGGACGCATAAAAAAGATTATTGATTTATTATCTATTACAGAGCTATTCTATAATAATAATGAAAGAATTTCAAAAAAGATATATAAAGATAAGAATAATCAATCAAATAATTGTGAATTATTATATACCTATAATTCTAATATGGATATAGAAACAGTAAAAGCATCTAATGATAGTATATATCAATTCATATATGATAATAATTCTAACATTACAAATATTAAGGTTAATGATGTTATTATATATACCTATACCTATGATAGTAATAATAGAATTACCTCAGTTAAATATGCTTCTGATACTAAGCTTTATGAATTTGAATATAATAATCAAGATTCATTAACTAATATTAAATATAATGGTAGTGTTATAGTATTATATGAATATAATGATTATTTAGAGCTTATCACTATTAATAACATTAGAGAATCAATTAAATATATGTATGAATATGATGATAACTCTAGAATATGCAAGGTAGAAGAGTATAGAAATAATGTATTAAAAAATACAATATTATATACATATGATCATTTAGGATTACCTATATTAGAAAGAATTACAAATGAGAATTATCATATAGTAAATACAAATGATTCTATTTCAAGATCTACCGCATCTAATCCAGAATTATTATTTAATACCTATGTAAAAAATA
>CAMEJG010000022.1 GCA_945919465.1 uncultured Anaeroplasma sp.
CAATTTCATAATTTAGTTCATCTTTAATATAAATTAAAAATAATTTAATAGTGTCACGATAAGAATAAATTGTATTTTTTGAAAAATTTCTTTGAAAAGGTAAGTAATCACCTAAGAAATTATGATAACATTAATTAAAGGAAATTTCAATACTTTCTTTTGTAACATTAATAAAATCATTATTGTTAATTACTGATGGTGTTTCCGCTAGGAAGGAAGAATTGTATTTTTCAACCCACTGTGAAATTGTAGTTCTAGGAATATTATGTGTTCTGGCATATTTAGTTAGCGGTAATCCACTTGAGAAGTAATCTTGTACAATACCATATTTTTCTTCTGGCGTCCTTTGAGTATATTGTCTTGGCATAGCTTAACCTCCTTAATATACTTAAATGATTCCAAAATTATTATAAAATGGTAGGGTGGTTAAAATTTGTGGTCACATACTATTTCTCTACTTTGGAGATAGCATATCAGTAATTTGAAGTTTTTATTATTATCTTTTTTTATAATTTTCATTCATAAATCTCATATACTCACCAGATAGAATATTATTAATCCATTCTTGGTTTTCTAAGTTCCACTTGATTGTTGGTCCAATTCCTGTTTCAAATGTATATTTAGGCCTCCAACCTAGTTCATTCATTAACTTTGTTGGGTCCATTGCGTATCTTAAGTCATGTCCTGCTCTATCTTTAACATAAGTAATTAAAGATTCAGGTTTACCTAATTCTTTAAGTATTGTTTTAACTACTTCTAAGTTAGTTCTTTCGTTATGACCACCCACATTATATACTTCACCATCTCTACCTTTTCTTACTATTAAGTCAATAGCGGTACAATGGTCATATACATGTAACCAATCACGCACGTTTGCTCCATTACCATAGACTGGAAGTGATTCATCAGCTAATGCTTTTTTGATAATTAAAGGTATAAGCTTTTCAGGGAAATGATATGGTCCATAGTTATTTGAGCATCTTGAAATTGTACAAGGTAATCCAAATGTTCTATGATATGCCATTACTAATAAATCGGCTGATGCTTTAGATGCAGAATATGGAGATGATGTATGAATTGGAGTATCCTCAGTAAAGAATAAATCTGGTCTATCTAAAGGTAAATCTCCATATACCTCATCTGTTGATACCTGATGATATCTCTTAATTCCATATTTACGACATGCATCCATTAATGTTTGAGTACCTATAATATTAGTTTCTAAGAAAATACCTGGATTTTCAATTGATCTATCTACATGTGATTCTGCAGCAAAGTTTACTACATAATCAAACTTTTCTTCTTCAAATAATTTAAACACTGCATCTCTATTACAAATATTTTCATGAACGAACTTGAAGTTAGATTTTTTCATAATAGGTTCTAGTGTTTCTAGATTTCCTGCATAGGTTAATGCATCTATGCAAACAAAATTATCCTCCGGATATGTATTTACCATATAATGGCAGAAATTACCACCGATAAATCCTGCTCCACCTGTTATTAAAAACTTAGACATATTATTCAATCTCCTTTTAAATTAAATCTTTACTCATATAAAATGATGTATTTGTAGCTTCACCAATTATTCTATAACCAAGCTTCTCGTAAAATCGTTGAGCAACTATGTTTTCTTTTCTAACTTCTAATTTAATTTTTTTCATTCCGCAGTTTCTAGAATAATCTTCAGCTTTTTTCATTAATGAGTATCCTATTTTTTTACCTCTATATTCTTTATTAACAGATAAAATGGATATATACGCGGTATATTCAATATAATCATTAAAGTATCCGCCAATAATTGATATTGGAGTGCCAAAATTATAATGTGCCCATATTTTACCATATTTAAATAATTTGTTTGAATAATCAATCAAATTTATATTTCTTTCACACAATGAAGGGACTAAATTTTGTTCCAACTTTGAAATCACTGCGGTTAGCAAATCATAATCATTAATCTCTACTAATTTAAGGGAATTAATGTAATCAAAAAATAAAGGGGTACCTCCAGTATGAATAAAAAGTATTTTTTTCCCTTTAATATTGTTTTTGTTTAGATACTTAAGCATTCCATAAAATGCTTTTCCTGTATAAGTAGGATCTAATGGAATACCATTTTTTGTTAATTGTTTTAATATTATATTTTCAATTTCAAAATTATAGTTTCCATAGCCATCACACAAATTTGAGTCGTCTACATATATATATTCTTGATTAAACTCTTCTAATTTTTCAATTTTATCATTATAAGATTGAATCATGTTTTTTATCACGTTAATTTCTGTAATAGTATCACGTGCAATTGAGATACCAATTATTTTTTCATTACCTTTATTTGCTATTTTTCCTACAATCAGGCCACTTTGTGTCATGCCAGTCCCAGTCGCCAAGAATATATAATCATATTTATCTTTTATTTCTTCATATACTTTTTTATATGCTTTAACAGGAATATGCTCGTTTCCTTTTCCTGAGGAATCACCATATATATAATAAGGCTTTAATCCCTTATTTTTTAAGTATTGCAGAACCTCTTCAACTGTAGCTTTTACATTTTGTTTTTCACAAAAAATAAAATTAGCTTCACAAGATTTTACAATTTTACTATTAAATGTATCAATCCTAGTGCCATCTTCTTCTGCAGGAGAAATTATGTAACAGGGTATTAAATATTTATTACAAATATTGGCCAATGCTCTACTTAAATTTGAACGAGCGTTACCATACCCAACAATACAATTTTTATTTTGAGAAAACATATCATCTATAAATTCTAAAGCAATTCGTACCTTATTTCCACCAAAAGAAAAAGGCAATAAATCATCTCTTTTAATAAATAGTTCATTATTTTCACAATTTATTTGAATGATAGGTGTAAACAAGTTATCCATCGAAAATAATTTTTCCATTATATCCTCCCGATATATATTCAATAGGCTTATATTTTAGTAATCTCAATTTCTTTAAATGCAATGACTCCTGTCTCGCAAGTCAACATATCTTTGCTAACATTTTCGCCTTTTACCCAATTAATAATTGCCTTTGGTAAATTGCAACCTGCAATATGAGAAAATGGATATCCACCGCCAAACCTTGCATTAATTTCTAAAATGTAAGGTTCCTCATCAACTAAAAATATATCACAATCCATATTGCCAATATGCTTTGTAATTCTTCCCAACCTAAATAAGACATTACTAATATTTGGTTCATCAACAATTTCTGCAATATCAGTTTCTCCAGAACGCATTGCAATTTTTTTCCTAACATTAACATTCATAACTTGACTATCAAGATTGTTAATAATATCAGCACCATATTCTTGACCTATTAAATACTCTTGATAAATAATCTTTTCAAGTGTCACAGCTGACTCATATTTCAAATAAGAATTCTCAATTTCTTTTGTTATCTTTTTAGTCAAATAATAAAGATCATTTTCATCGTACGCAATTGCCACTGATAGTGAACCACAACCAAACCTCGGTTTAACAACTATAGGATATTTTAAAAATCCATTTTTTATATCAGCAATTACATCATAAACTTTTAAATAAGAGATAGGAACTTTGAATCCATTTTCTTTCAAAAATATATAAGTTTTCCACTTATCATTACATATTTCAATTATTTTAGGATCACTAACAATAACTTTAGTACCTATTTCCTCAAATTGTTTTTTATGTTTAGCAAGTATTAACAAATCAATATCAAAAAGAGAGATTAAGATACCTATATTATTCTCTTTACAATAATTTAATAAAAATGGAATATAATTCTCATCGTAAATCAATGGAGAAATAACTTTTTTATCTGCGTATTTAAAAGCAATAGATTTATTATCAGAATTACAGACATGAACTAATCCTTCTTCTTTAACCAATTCTTTGAAATATTTTACCATATAAGCACGTCTTCCTACTGAAGTTAATAATATATTCATAAAGCCCCCCTAATTAATTGAATACAAATATTTTTTATTTTAATATGATTTTACAAATCCTATTGACATCATCAAAGGTTAAATCAGAATATAAAGGTAATGTCAAAATTCTATCAGCAATATATTTAGCTATAGGAGTTTTTTCACCACCACTTGTTCTAAAATCCTTATAGCAATCCATATTATTTACAAGAGGATAAAAATATTTTCTAGCAGTTATGCCTTCCGCCTTTAACTCATCAAAAATTTCATCTCTAGTCTTTTTGAAATTGTCAAACAAAACAGGTAAATAAGCGTAATTGGGTTTAACATTGTCTTGAACAGGACAAAATTTAATACCATCTATATTTTTCAAATTCTCTTTATAAAGTTCTACAATTCTTCCTCTTTTTTCAATTTCTTTTTCTAAATGTCTTAAATTACAAATTCCCATTGCAGCTTGGAACTCATTCATTTTAGCGTTTCCACCAATATACATGGTTGATTCAGGGCCATGAATACCAAAATTTTTTAAGTCATTCAAAATACTAACATAGTCGTCTTTTCTAAAACAAACTGCACCACCTTCAATTGTGTTAAAAACTTTTGTCGCATGAAAACTAAACATTGAAAAATCTCCAAAACAAGCAGTTGAGATGTTTTTATATTCCACGTTAAATGCATGAGCAGAATCATAAACAACTTTTAAATTATATTTTTTCGCAATTGCATCAATTGTTTCAACATCACATATATTACCATAAACATGAACAGGACAAATTGCAACTGTTTTATCTGTGATTAAATCTTCGATCTTATTAACATCAATACAATATGTATTAGGATTAATATCACAAAAAACAGGAACTAACCCTTTTCGAACAAATGCATGAATAGTCGAACAAAAAGTAAATGGAGTCGTAATAACTTCACTTCCACTTGGAAAATTTAAGCATTCCCAAATTGCCTCTAGTGCTAAATGACCATTAGTATACAACGAAACATGAGGTATTCCTAATATTCTTTCCAGTTTCTCTTGAAACTCCTTATGCTTAATTCCCATATTAGTCAACCAATGACTATCCCATAAATCCCTAATCTCCTCACAATACTCTTCAAATTCCGGCATTGAAGATCTAGTTACATTAATCATTCTTTCTCCTCCTAAATAACTTCTTAATATAATCATAAATGAAAATAAATGATTTGTTTTTCAATAATAAACTAATAAATAGATATGAACTACATCCAATAGTTATTTCAACTATTAGTTTAAAAATATTATCAATTTTTATAAATGAAATAGCAAAAACGCAAACAGCCATAAATAATACTGAAATAAAATTTGGCATCAAATCCATAATTTGTTCATAAATGCTATAATTAATAAATTTTTTATTAGGAAATGCATTTATAAAATAGCAAATTATACTAACAATTAGCATTGATACTGCAATCCAATATACCCCAAACCACATTGATATAAGTATACTAGAAAAACCAATAGCCTTTTTAATAATTTCTAATTTCAAAAAAATATCACTTCTACCTAATGCTTGAAATGCAGTTAAATTAGCTGCTTGCATTGGCATCAAAGCATATATGAAACACATAATTTGTAAATATGGCACCATTGGAAGCCATTTTTCAGTAAGTACAACTAATACAAATTCTTTAGCTACAAGAGCTAAACCAATCATACATGGCATTATAATATATGAACTTATTTGAATAGCCTTTCTCGTAGCATTCTTAACTTTTTCTAGATCATATTGCACTTTTGCCATTGCAGAAAGCATAACACTTGTTATTGATGAATTTAAATTATTAACTAATATACTCGGATATTTTTTTCCTTGATCAAAAAAACCTAATTCTGATGATGAATACTTGGCACCAATAATCAGGCTTCTTATTTCATTGTAAGTTGTATCAATTAGTGAAGCTATCAATATCTTCCAACCAAAACCAAGTAATTTTTTTAATTTTTGCCAAGAAAACAATAATTTAGGACGCCAATCTATCACAATAAATAATATTATCGTATCTATTGTAACATTTGATAAATATTGTACAACCAATGCCCAAATACCATATTTTTTATATGCTAAATATATACCTAATGCACCAGATATTACAGTTCCAACTAAAGTAGCAACAAAAAATTTTCTAAACTGCATCTTTTTTTGTATATATGCTTGTTGAACTGAATTAATTGCAGCTATTGGCAATCTTAATCCCATAATTCTTAATACAGGAGTCAGTACAGGATTACTATATAATTTAGATATTAGTGGTGCAACAAAAAATAATATTGCATATAAAAAAATTGAAATAATTATGCTAGCATAAAATACTGATGAAAAATCTTTGTCATCGGAGTCAATTTTTTGAACTAGTGCAGTTCCAAATCCACTAGATACAAATACATTACAAATAGTAATAAAAATAGTAACTAATGCAACGATTCCATAGTCTTCAGGCAATAATATTCTGGCTAATACAATACCAACTATTGTAGTAACTAACTGAGCAGAAATTCGTTCTAAAAATTTCCAAACTACTCCAGACATTGTTTTATTGGTTAACTCGGAATTTTTTTCCATATCTTTCCCTCATTATGAAATATTAGACATATATCTTGACAAAGCATCTTTCCAATAAGGAAGTCTATGAAAACCTGCATCATCTAATGACTTTTTACTCAGTCTTGAGTTTAAGGGTCTTTTTGCCTGCTGAGGTACAATCTTTATATACTCTTCAGTGGTAACATCATTAACTATTACATTCTTACCTGCCAACCTGAAGATTTCTCTTGCAAATTCAGCCCAAGAAATATAACCTTCATTAGTTGCATGATATGTACCATATTTTTCAGTTTCAATCATATCACATATTAATTGTGATAAATCATAAGTATATGTAACAGAGCCAATTTGATCACATACTATATTTAATTCAGTCTTTCCCATATTAGCCAGCTTTAGCATCGCCTTAACAAAGTTATTACCATTCTTTCCAAAGACCCAAGATGTTCTAACTATAAAATGCTTTTCCAGATTTTCTCTAACAAATTCTTCGCCCTTTGCTTTAGTAATTCCATAAACAGATAAACCTTCCATTGGATCATTAATCTCAAATGGAGAATTTCCTGAACCATTAAATACATAATCAGTTGATATATATACCATCTTAGCATTAGCTTTCTTGCAAGCTTCTGCAATATATTTTGACGCTAATGCATTTATCTCATAAACCTTATCAGGGATCTCTTCTGCCTTATCTACAGCTGTCCACGCTGCATTATGCATTACAACATCAGGGTTATAATCACTAATATATTCTTTTACATCAGATTCTTTTGTTAAATCTAAATCATCAATATCTATGCCCTTAACATTTATGTAACCACGCTTTGTTAACTCATGTACACAATCATAGCCTAGCTGACCTTTGAATCCAGTTACAAGAATCTTTGCATCTTTTGTTAGCATAAAAAATTCACTTCCTTATAAATATTAAAATTTAATTTTTGAATCCTTAATTGATGGATGCACTTTATCTTTTTCAGACAAAATTATTTCACCATCAAATGGCCATTCAATACCAATCTCAGGATCATTCCACATAATTCCACCCTCATCTTCAGGATGATATAATTCATCACACTTATATGCAATTGTTGCAGTCTCTGATAAAACAACAAAACCATGAGCAAAACCTCTTGGAACCATAAACATATTCCCTTTTTCAGCTGATAAAATAACACCAGCCCATTTTCCATATGTAGATGAGGATTTTCTTAGATCAACACAAACATCAAACACCTTTCCCTCCAAGCATCTAACTAATTTAGCCTGAGGATAATTTATTTGAAAATGCAACCCCCTTAACACACCAGCTTTTGACTTAGACTGATTATCTTGTACGAATTTATAATCTAAACCAGCCTCTATAAAATCTGACTCCTTATATGTTTCCATAAAATAGCCACGGTTATCTCCATATCTTTTTACTTCGATTTCATATACATCCTTAATAACCGTTTCAATGAAAATATAATTACCAATTACCCTATCCATGCCTAATACCTACCTTTTTTCTTCTCAATATGAAACAATATTTTTGAAGGCAATACCAATCTAATCCAAAAAATTAATTTCTTTTTTATTGAATACTCTTTATATCTATTTCTATATGCATTATTTTTATTTAAAATACCAACATATGGTCTTCTTAATATCGAATCAATATATACGTTTCTAGCCAAAAAGAAATCATCTTCATATTTACATTCTGAGAACTCATTAATTTCGTTCATTAAATTAAAAAACTTCAACCATAATAATTCATTATCTTTTTTGCCAATTCTATTCCATTTGAAAGTCATAGAATCTTTTACACCATAATTATATTGTACTAAATTTTCTTTTATATAATGTGCGTATCCATACAACGTAGACATTAACTTTATTTTTTGATCTCCATTAAAAGAATTATCTATCAAAACAATTTTTTTATAAATCTCTGATTTAATTACAAAACTAGCAGTTGGTATAAAACCAAGCAGTGCCAATTCCCCAGCATTAAAATCGTCATAGTTTAAAACCTTTTTGTCAATTACACTACTTTCACATATCATTGTCGATTTATACCCTGTTGATACATTATACTTTATAGCATTTGAAAAGCATAGAGTACAATTTTGATTATTCTCCATATAATCAATTTGCTTTTGAAGTTTATTAAAATCTAGCCAGTAATCATCACCTTCACAAATCGCAATATACTTTCCTCGTGTTTTTGGTAATAATATATCTTTCGAAACACTAATTCCTTTAGAATATTGATTTTCATTTTGGTAAATAACTATCAAATTATTAAATTTCAATTCTAACTGCTTTAAAATATCAGCAGTATTATCGTTTGAGCAATCATCATTAACAATAATCTCAAATTCAAAATTTGTTACTTGTTCAGCAATACTTGTTATTGTCCTTTTTATGTATTTTTCATGATTGTATGCCGTACAAATCACCGAAACTAACGGATTCATTTATTCTCACTTCTTCCTTAACATCACTTATTTTTAAATAATAACTAATTGCGATTATGAAGTAAAAAAATACATTATTTCTATAAACTTCTGTAAGCATTGCTAATAAAAAAATAAAATATATGCAATCTAAGAAAAAATAATTAGTCTTATTTTTATTTTTTTTGAACATAAAGAATTGTAGAAAAAACCATAAAACTAATCCACTAATTCCATTTTCTAAAATGATAAATAACACGTGGTTATGCGTATGAATATCTTGCATTAAAGTGTTACAATAGAAATAATAACCATCTCTTACACCAGTTCCAAAGAATAAATTAAATTCTCTAGAAGAAATGTATTTAATAAAATCACTCCAGATATATGTTCTTCCAGATAAAGTTGTTGTTCTATCAAGTGCATTTAATATACCTGTAAATATGTCAAGTTTATTACAAACAACTATCAATACAAATATTATCATGAATATCCCAAAAAATATTTTTGAATAAGAAATGCCTTTTATTCTAATCCTAAATAGTATAAAAGCAATAGAACCAATAACAATAGCTACCATAGCTGTTGCAACCCACAATATAAACAATTGTATAACACCAATTATAATCATTACAATAGTTTTTTGTTTTGATGTATAACCAAGTAAGAAACTAACACCATTCAATGCTATTGAAAGAAAAATCCATGGAGCTAGTAAATTATCAACATCTAATAAATTACAACCTCCGGCTACAGTTTTAATTATGCCATTAGGAAAGAAAATTAACAATATACCATTAACTATAATATATATATTTAGTAATTTTCTTATAGATGAAATACAGGATTTTTTATCATACAAAATCCAAATGTATAAAATTCCAACAGGTACAAAATTAATGCATGTAGTCATAAAAAATCTAATAAGACTCCCACCCATCAGTAACGTTCCAAAAAAAGACCAAATTTGCATAATTAAAATAAAGATAATCAATTTACTTTTTAATAATTGCTTACAAAACAATGCAACCGTTAGTCCAAAAGAAGCAAATCTTAAAATATTAAAAATATTATCAATCACATCAATATTTTCGAAAATACCAGGCTTAAAAAAAGGGAAAATTAATAAAAATAGTAAAAAGTTTTTTTTATCAAAATTAACCTCACCATATCTTCTCATCATTTTCAACTCTTTCTATATAGAATTTTTCTAACATACTTGATATATCATCTTCATTATATCCATTTTTTTCAACGTAATAATAAGCTGTACTTCTATCAAAAATATCAACATTTTTCATTTGTTCTATCCATGATTTCTCATTGTCCAATGATAGCATATAAATGCAATTAGATACTTTAACCTCGTCACTAATATTTGTTGATACAATACATTTAGTCCCTGAACATTGTGCTTCAATCGCGGCAACAGGTAATCCCTCATACAATGAAGGCATAATATAAACATCAGCTGCAGATAAATATTTATAAACATCATTCCTAACACCTAAAAAAGATACATACTTATCAATATTTAATTCATGTACCATAAGTTCCGCCTTATTCTTTAATGGGCCATCACCTAAAAATATAAAATGAACATTTTCATTGAAATGAATTAAATTGGGAATAAGTTTAATTGTCCAAAGTTGATTTTTTTGTTCTGTAAATCTTCCAACTTGAACATATAAAATTTCATCATTTATTCCTAATTCTATTCTTTTCTCATTTCTATAATTCAAATTATATTTAAATTTATTGATGTTTATACCATTTTTTATTATTCTTGAATTATTTTTTGCTGTTTTCTTAGTAAAAACCCAATCAGCAGCAATTTGTGAACAAGCAAAAAAATCTGTAGCATAATGATTCAATTTTATTGCTTCAAATTTATAAATTATCCTTTTTAATAAATTTTTCCCCATAACATATCCACTATGAGAATGATAAATTCTAATTTTTACTTTTGCCTTTTTAGCAACTTTCATCAATGAAGCTCTCATAGACGTTGTATAGTGCAAATGTACAATTTGATAATTATGTTCTAATAAAAAAGATTTAAGTGCTTTTCCTTCTTCTCGTATTTTCAAAAATAAATTTGTTTTTTTAATATCATTTTTGTATATTATTCCACCTAAATCTATTATTTCATTCTCGTAATATTCATTTTCATTTCTTAGCACAAAAAAATCAAATTGAACTTTATTCCTATTAATTTTTCGATAATTATTCATAATAAATGATTCAATTCCAGCAGCAGAAAGTTCTTCTACTATATGCAATACTCTTATCATACTATCCCCCCCTTTTATGCTAAATCATTGAAATTAAGTACATGAAATAATATAGCTTATGTCTAAATAAAAATAAACAAATGGAGTGTATAAAAGGTAATTGATTATATTGTAAATGTTTTAAAATAGTAATTGTCAAATTGTCACTTCTTAATTTTTTCAATGCATTTTTTTTATCTTTATATTTTGCTTTATTTTTTTTATTCAAAATAACATTAAAAGCTATAACATTAAAAACAATTAAGCAAAATACAATAGCATCACTTTCGTATGACTTATTTAGACAATTATTATAAATCATATTAATTGATAGAAGATACTTATTTGTTTTTTCAATGTTAAATGAATGAATTGCTGATGTATCAAGATAATAATAATTATATGTAACATCTGGAATATAGGAGCACTTTTTAGCCTTTGAAAAAACTCTATAGTTAAATTCTGCATCTTCGCAATAAGACAATTTTGTATTAAATTCACAATTTTGTAACAGCTCTCTTTTATAACATTTCCCCCATACAGTACCAACTAACCTGTGGTAATAAACATTAAATTCATCTTTTTCATCTTTTATATTAATTTTTTTTCTATCAAACAAAACACATGACTTTTTCTTATTTTTATAAATCTTTAAAAATGACGAAAATATTATGTCAGAACCAGATATTTCAATTTCTTTTTTATACAAATCAAGAGCATTCAAACATAATTCATCGTCAGAATCTAAAAAAATGACATAATCACCAGTTGCATTTTGTAAACCAAGATTTCTTGCTTTTGACACACCACTATTTTTAGTCGTAAACAAATTAATACTAGGATAATTTTTTCTAATTATTAATTCAGTGTTATCACATGATCCATCATTAATCACAAGTATTTCTATGTCATCATATTTTTGATTTAAAATACTACTAATACACCTATCAATTGTTTTCTCACAATTATAAGCAGGAATTATTATTGAAAATTTCATAAAGCCTCCTACTTTTACTTTAATACCTTACCTTCTGCAACATTAATTAAATGCTTTCCATATGAATTCTTTTCCATTGTATTACCAATTGCAAATAACTGTTCTTTTGAAATCCAACCTTGTTCATATGCAATTTCTTCAGGACATGAAATCATTAATCCCTGATGTTCTTCAACCATCTTTACAAAGGCTGTAGCCTCTGCTAATGATTCATGAGTTCCTGCATCTAACCATGTAACACCTCTACCAAATGTAATTACATCTAAATTATTCTCGTCTAAATACATCTGATTTAATGTTGTTATTTCTAATTCTCCTCTTGCTGAAGGCTTTATTACATTTGCCTTTGCTGATACTCCTTTTGGATAGAAATATAATCCAATTACTGCATAATTTGATTTTGGCACCTTTGGCTTTTCCTCAATAGAAATTGCCCTTCCATTTGAATCAAATTCTACTACACCGAATCGTTCTGGGTCTGGTACATAATATCCAAATACAGTTGCCTTACCGGCCTCAGCATTTTTAACTGCTGATTTTAATGACTTAATCATACCATTTCCGTATAATACATTATCTCCTAAAATCATACATGCAGCATCATCACCGATAAATTCCTCACCTAAGATAAAAGCCTGTGCTAATCCATCTGGAGATGGCTGTACCTTATATTCTAAATGAAGACCAAATCTAGAACCATCACCTAATAATGCTTCCATTCTTGGTGTATCCTCTGGCGTTGAGATAATTAAAATATCTTTTATACCAGCAAGCATCAAAATGCTCATTGGATAATAAATCATCGGCTTATCATAAACAGGTAATAACTGTTTTGATGTTACCATTGTTAATGGGTAAAGGCGTGTTCCTGAACCGCCTGCTAAAATTATCCCCTTCATAAGAGTCCCCTCCTACATTTCTTTTTCATAATTCGTAACTATTAAATTCCAATTATATCTATCAATAATAACATTTGTCGATTTTAAATCATAATCTTTAATTGTCTCATTAGATAATGAATCACAATTATTTAATAAATCTGATAGACTTCCATCATCACATGACCAATAAAGTGAACTATCTTGTCCGACTTCTTTATTAAAACCACAATCGAATAATAAATTCAATTGAGTAGATGCTAATGCCTCTAATAAGCTTGGATTAGTTCCACCAACAGAATGTCCATGTATATAGCCGTAAGCATCTTCTCTAATCTTTTTAAGATATTCAGGCTGATAAACAGTTCCAACAAACTTTATTCTCTTATCATTTTCAAAATGAAGTTTATCCTTCAATTCATCATATAGCTTATTATCTTTATAATTTGTAACAATGACTAAATCTTTTTCAATTTTTGATTTCATGAATTCTTTAATCATTGTCTCATAATTATTTTCTGGAACAAATCTACCAACAATTAAATAATAATTTTTCGGTTTAATGTCAAAAGATTTCATCCAATCATCAACCCAAGTATCATTTGATTCAATTTTAGCTTTTGATACATCTGCACCATATGCAATGAATGTTGTCTTAGGATTATATTTCGAATACTCTGTCTTAATATATTCTTCAATATTAACTGAATCACATATTAATAAATCAGCATATCTAACCATCTTACCTTCTGAATATTTCCAGTATTTCTTAATAGGCTTAGACCATTTTGATCTTTTCCACTCATGTCCATCAGGATTAACTATTACTTTACCACCTAACTTATGAGCTTTCTTTACATATTTTTTAAAAACAATTCCCATTCTACAAGCAAGTACTAATACTTTAAAATCTTTAATGTCATTTTTCTTAACATATTTAAGAAGATATTTAAAAGCCATTATATCCGCATACATTGCTCTTGCAGGTCCAAAATGTGGAACCTTCATTTGAAAACAATGAGCACCATTATACTCATATTCTTTTTCTTCATCACCAATACATGCTACATGATATTTTATTTCTTTATTAATTTGTCTCTTTGTTAAATTTTCAACAAATGTTTCATAGCCACCATAATTAGCAGGGATACCTTTACATCCTAAAATAAATACATTTTTCATATTACTCTCCACTATGATCAAATAAAACCATAAAAAACCCTTTCATTATAATTTTAAAATCAAGCCATAGACTTCTTTTTTCAATATACTCTAAATCAAGCTTTACCCATTCATCAAAGGATAGATTATGTCTATTAGGTTGAATTTGCCATAAACATAATAATCCACCTTTAACAAGCAATCTTTGTTTTTGCTTATTTGTATATTCTAAAGTTTCTTCATAGATTGGAGAACGTGGCCCAACAATAGATATTCTCCCAACAAAAATATCCCATATTTGAGGAAGCTCATCAATTGAAGTCTTTCTAAGAAATTTCCCGAATTTAGTTATTCTTGGATCATCCTTTATTTTAAAAACAGGACCATCAGCTTCATTTAATCCTTGTTTGATCAATTCATCTTTTTCCTTATCAGCATTAGGTATCATTGATCTAATTTTATGAAATTTTATTTTTTTTCCATCTTTACCGACTCTTTCAGAAGTATAAATTGGATTATGACCATCTTCACAAAATTTAATAAACATCATAAGTAAAATAAACCAACCAAAAACAATCAATACTAATCCAGATAATAAAATATCAAAGAATCTCTTAAAGAATTGATAAATATATTTTTCTTTATAATTTATGGTAATAATTCCACCATAAAAAACCAATCTTTTTTGATTCATAAAGACCCTCATCTCTTTAATCAAATAGAAACATCTAATTCTATTTATAAATACAAATATGTGCACGATTGTGCACATATATTACTGCTGAAATTAATAAATATGAATTTATACTAACAGCTATATAGTGAAACATCTGTTGGAAGTAGCGGTCTAGATTCAAAATTAAATAATTATTTATTTTAATAACTAGTCCATCTACTTCATTTTATTTTGTTTAATTATTTATTATTTTTCTTTATCAGCATAATGTAGATAGAGAGAATAATATGTTAAATCTAATATTTGTGAATCTATAAACGATACCATTATTTGATGCTATTATATGATATTGATTATTAGTTTCAATATCTTCCATATTTTCCCTCCTTTAAGTTTCAATATATTAACAAATAACATTTAAGATATAATTAAATAATATATTAATATATTAAATAAGAAAAATTAATATATTTTTAATTATGGATAAATACCCATAATGTATGATTATTTTACAATAATATACATTTTTATACAATATATTGACTAAAAAAAATTTAAAATTGCCCACTTTTTGCAGTGAAAACGTTTATTTTTATCAATATATTTTTTATATTTCTTAATTTTATTTTAATTATAAATTAATTTTATTAGAAATGGAAGATAATGGTAATATTTTAGTATTTTTATTTAGTACTGTACCAGGATTAATTACTGAATTGCAGCCTATTTCAGAATTATCTCCTATTAATGCTCCTAGCTTTTTTAGATTTGTATTTATATTATCTATTATTATTTCTTTTTTATCTAATCTTTGATTTGATATTATTACTCCTGCACCTAGATGAGTTTTATAACCTAATATAGAATCTCCCACATAATTAAAATGTGGGATTTGGACATTATCAAAGATTATTGAATTTTTAATTTCTACTGAATTACCTATTACTGAATTAGACCCTATAATTACATTACCTCTAAGATAGCTAGAGTGTCTAATTTCTGTGTTTTCTCCTATTATTACTGGAGGTATTATACATGCGGTAGGATATAATTCTACTGTATTATGAATCCAAATATTAGGAGATATTTCTTTATATTCTTCTTTTGGTAAGCTTTTACCTATCGTTAGTATTATATTATTAAGATCTTTTAATATTTCCCAAGGATAGGTATAGTTTAATAAATAGTCTTTTAGAATTGTATGATTTAAATCAAACAGATCAGTTATTTTCATTTAGATTCCTCATTTATTTTAGATATTATATTTAATAATTCTAAAGAATATTTATCTACTAATTCTTTAGTTTTAGCCATTACTAATAATCTAACTAAATCTTCTGTACCAGAAGGTCTAACAATGATTTTACAATCATTATTAAGAGTATTTTTAATTGAATTAATTTTAGATATTAATTCTTTATTATTTATTATATTTTTATTAGTTTTTATATTTATTAATTTATTTGGGTAATAATTAATATTATTAAAATATGTATTTAAATTTATATTTGTTTCTTCTATTATTTTAATTAATAATAATGCTGTTAATAATCCATCCCCTGTAGGAAGAATTTCAGGAATAATTATATGTCCTGAATTTTCTCCACCTAGGGATAGATTATTTTTATTTAATATTTCTATGATATTTTTATCTCCTACATTAGCTTCTATTACATTTATTTTATTTTCTTTTAATTTATTTATTATTCCTATATTACTCATTATTGATAATACTACTGTATTATTATTTAATCTATTTTTAGATTTTAAATATAAAGAAATTAAATATAATATTTTATCTCCATCTATTATTTCTCCATTATTATTTACTACTAATAATCTATCTCCATCTCCATCAAAGGAAAAGCCAATATCATAATTTAGAGATTTAATAGTATTAATTAATAATTGAGGGTATAAAGAACCACAATTATTATTAATATTAATTCCATTAGGATTATTAGATAATACTAATAGCTTATTAGTTATTTTATTAAATATATAGGGTGCTGTTTTATAGGTTGAGCCATTAGCACAATCTATTACTATTTTGAGATTTGTTTTAGTTAGATATTTAGATAAATAATTATAATAGAATAATTTAATATCTTGTTTTTTATATATTCCTATTAATTCTTTATTGATTATTTGATTATCTATAAAGGATTCTATTTTTAATTCTTCTTCATTTGTTAATTTATTACCTTTATTAACTATTTTAATTCCATTGTCATAATAAGGATTATGACTTGCTGTTATTATTATTCCTGTTGCTTGTTTTAATTTAGAATAATATATTAATGCAGGAGTAGGAAGTATTCCTACATTAATAGCATTCATTCCCATTGATAATATTCCAGATATTATTGCTGTTTTAAGCATATCCTTTGATATTCTTGTATCAGTAGCAATATATACATTTTTATTATTTAATATTGATAAGCTCATTCCTACTTTTGATGTAAATTCTACTGTTAGAAGCTTATTAGGAATTCCTCTAATTCCATCAGTACCAAAATATTTCAATCTATCACCTTAAAAAATATATATTCATTAATAATATGTATAATAATATATATTAATTACAAAAAAAATATAGATATCAGCGATATCTATAAATTAAATTATTATATTTAAATTTAATATTTCTCTTATAATAATAAATTAATAATATTATTGAAAGAATAAAAGATAAAGTAGAAAAGCCTAAATAATCAAGTCCTACATCATTAATATTAGGTCCTCTACCAGATGATACTGCTTGAAACCAAAATTCAGTCATTAGGGCATATATTAGACCTGTAGAAAAATGAATAATATAACGATATTTTAGTTTTAATTCCTTTATTGAAAAATATAATAGGGAAGATATAAAGCCTAAAGCTACAAAATAGCTATAGTGACCTATATATTTTCTAACTGAAGTTTTAAAGGATTCGGTTTTTTCTACAGGCTTTTGAGTAACATTTTCTATTATATCTGCAGTAATATCAGATATTTTATCTGATGATGCTGAAGATTGTAATCCTGTTTCTAAGGATTTTATTGTATAAAATACTAATAATCCTATATATGAAATTAATAATATTATTTGTATAATACGATATATTAGTATTTTATTTTTCATATTATTTCTCCTCTAGAGTATTTAAAAAGCTTGTGAAATATTCTGGTAATTCAGATGAAAACTCCATATATTCATTTGTTGAGGGATGAATAAAGCCAATTGTTTTAGCATGTAGGAATTGACCTAAAGAACCAATTACCTTTCTTCTTCCGTAGGTTTGATCTCCTACTAGGGGATGGTCTATATATTCAAGATGTACTCTAATTTGATGAGTTCTTCCTGTTTCAAGCTTACATTCTATTAATGTAAAGCCTTTATATCTTTTTAATACTGTAAAATTAGTAACTGCTGGTTTTCCTTCCTTATCAACAGCCATTTTCTTTCTATCTTCTTTACTACGAGCAATAGGGGCATTTATTCTTCCTCTATTTTCTGCTATTTCTCCATAGACTAATGCTATATATTTTCTATTACAGGTATGATTTTTTAATTGTTCTGATAAAGAAATCATTGCTTTTTCTGTTTTTGCTACCATAACAAGACCTGTAGTATCCTTATCTATTCTATGAACGATACCAGGGCGTAATACACCATTAATTTCTGGTAAATCCTCCATTTCATATAATAGACCATTTACCATTGTATTATCATAATTACCAGCACCAGGGTGTACTACCATACCCTTAGGCTTATTAACTATTAAGACATCATCATCCTCATAGATGATGTCTAAATTCATATCTTTTGCTTCAATAGTTAATTCTTTAGGTTCGATATCTAGAATTGTTATTTCATCATTTAATGATGCCTTTAGGCTTGGCTTAAAGGTTTTATTATTTACTAATATTTTTCCATCTTCAATACATTTTAAAACATAGGTTCTAGTTTTATCCTTTAGATAATCAGTAATTACCTTATCTAATCTAATACCAACTTTATCATCAGTTATTTTGAAGGTTGTCATTGTTTTCTCCTTTCAGCAAGGAATAATAAATCAATTGAGAAGATTATTAAGCCTATAACTAAATAAACATCAGCAAGATTAAAGATAGGGAAATGCTGTTTAAATAATAAATACCATAAATTATCTAAAGGATTTAATATTATCATATCTACAACTGCTTTTCTACCTGTAGGGAATACTACTGATACAAATCTATCAAATAGATTACCTACACATCCAGAAAATGCTAGGGTAATTCCAATTGAATAAAGCTTTTTATTTTTCCAATCACATTTATAACAAAAATAACCTAGTATTATTGAAGCTATTAGGGATACTATTACTAATAACCAAGTAGCATCACCAAACATTCCCCAACCAGCACCAGTATTATAGATTTTTGTTAATGTTAGAATATGAGGAATAACCTCTTTTGTTTTTCCTAATGCGATATTAATATCTGCAAGGTATTTTGTTACTTGATCTAATATTAATAATATTAAAATTAATAATGCAGTTATTAACATTAAAATACCCCCAAATTAAATAATATATAAATGAATATTAATAATATAAAACTTACTATTGATGTATTAGTAATATAAATATAATAAAGCTTATTTATCTTTTTTTGAGTAATACCATTTAAATAAAAATAATAAATTAAAAATATTAATAATGAAAAGAAAAACCATAAGCCTAATACTAATAATTTTCTTAGATTAACATAAATCATTAAATTAATTATTAAGGTAATAGGACCTGATGTAATTAATAATGCTATTAATATTGTGGTTAATAAAGTAAGAGCTTTTGTTTTAAATGGGATATTTAAGCTTTCTATTTCATTAGAAATTTCTTCATATCTTGAAATCATTTTTATAGCCCTCCATTAAATAATTTATTGCATCATCTAAGGTTTCAACACAAACCATTTTCATCTTATTTCTATTAGGAATGGTATTATAAGCTTTTATTGCATCCTCAAAGTTATCCTTAGGGCAGAAAAAGATATCAATATCATCATCGAATGCTGTAGGTACCTTTTGAGTGATACCACCAATCGCACCTACCATACCATTGTAGGCTATTGTACCTGTACCAGCTATTTTAAGTCCATGAGTTAAATCTATAGGAATTAACTTATTCAAAATTGATAATGTTTGAAGAAGACCACCAGATGGTCCTCCTGTTAGATTATCCTTGAATTTAATTGTAGGATTTGAATTATTGTAATCAATATCATATCTACTATAAGCATAAAAATTATCATCAATTGTAAGAGTAATAGTCATTTCTTTATTATCTCTTATAATTGTATATTCATCACCTACAAATCTAGATGAATTTATTTGGGTTCTAAATGATGCCTCATCTAAATATGATACTTCTTTATAAACTTTATTATCTTCAGTTGATTTTTCTAAATCAATTGTTTTTATTTTGATTATTCTATCATTAATTCTAAATTGAGAATTTTTTGTATAATAAGTAATCATGAATCCATTAAAGCTATAATTTAAGGAAATATTAGAATCATATTCCTTTGCCTTTTTATAGGCAACTACTAATGCATTTTCAATACTTGAATAAAATTGAATTTTACCTGCATTATAGTTTTCTAAATCACTAATATGAGTTGTTGAGGAGGATAATTCATTTTTATCTACGATTGGATCAAAATCTGCAAAGATATTTTGTAATAAAGTTGAATGATTCATTGAAATAACATAAATTGAAGAAAAAGAACCTTTTTCTTCATTTTCGGTTTCAATTGAAACAACACTATTAAATAGAGTGGTATCTCCCTTTAGGGTTAATGAATAATTAGTTCTAGTTATACCTAATACAAATAAAGGTATATTAATAATACAGGCAAAAATTATTAAATGCCAATATTTTTTTAATAAATATTTCATTATTTTACAAATACCTCAAAATTATCCATTTTAGTATATTTAATACCTGCTGCATCAAGCATCCTTTTAGAGGCTAAATCTGATGAAGTACCTCTATGCTTATCTGACATATATACAATATTTGTAATTCCTGATTGAATTATAAGCTTAGCACATTCATTACAAGGAAATAATGTAACATATAATGTTGCATTTTTTGTTGATGCAGTTGTATTTAATAAGGCATTTGTTTCTGCATGAACAACATATGGATATTTAGTCTCTAGTGGATTTTCGCTTCCCTTTCCCCAAGGAAAGACATCATCACTACAGCCTCTTGGAAATCCATTATAGCCTATACCAATTATTCTTTTATCTTCATTAACTATACAAGCACCTACCTGTGTAGAAGGATCCTTACTTCTTTTTGCAGACAGTAGTGCCACTCCCATAAAATATTGATCCCAACTAATATGCATAATTACCTCCTAATTATTTATAATTATGGATTTAAACGATCTGGTCCACGGAATATGAACATAGCATCCTTGATACCTTCATTAAATAGAATCATTGTGATTCTATCAACTCCAATACCAAAGCCTCCATGAGGAGGACAACCATATTTAAAGAAATCTAAATAGAAGGCAACATCATCATGAAGTCCCTTCTCTTCTGCTTGACGACACAATACATCATAACGATGTTCACGTTGAGCACCAGTTGTGATTTCACAGCCCTTCCAAATTAGATCATAACCACATGGTACACCCTTTTCATCTCTCATATGGTAGAATGCTCTACATTCTTTACTATATCCAGTAATGAATAGGAATTCATGACCAAACATATCCATAGATAGTTTTTCTACTAATCTTTCACCCTCAGTAGTTAAATCACCCTTTTCAGATTCAGGAACTACATAACCATATCGAGCCTCTAGTTCTTTATAAACATCATGTAAATCCATTACAGGGAATGGTAAAGTAGGTACTACTACATCAATACCATAAACATTTTTAATTTCTTCACCATATACCTCTTTAACTGCCTTTAATGCATAAGTAAGCATTTCTTCTTCCATATGCATTACATCATGAAATGATTCAATATATGAAAATTCTAAATCAAAGCCAGTAAATTCAGTTGCATGCTTACGAGATGCAAACTTTTCAGCTCTAAATACTGGACCAGATTCAAAAATTCTTTCAAATCCAGCAGCCATTGCCATTTGCTTATAGAATTGTGGTGATTGTGCTAAATAAGCATTTCTATCAAAATAATCTACCTTAAATACACCAGCACCTGATTCACTTTCAGCACCAATTAATTTTGGAGAATGAATTTCAATAAAATCATTATTAACTAAAAACTCTCTACATTTATTTACAAATAATGATTGAGTCTTAAACATTAAGGTATTCTTATCAGTACGTAAATCAATCCAACGATAATCTAATCTCAAATCAATATTAGTCTCTTCACCTTTAGGTGCGACAATTGGAGATGGAGCAGCAACAGATAAGACATTAACTGTATCTGGATACATTTCCATATGATTTAGTTTAACATATTCACTTTCTAAAATTAATCCTTCAGCTTCAATTACACTATCAATAGTAATTGATGTTAAAACATCTTCAAGTTCTGGATGCTTAGCTTTTTCTATTGTAAGCTGAAGCTTACCTGAAATATCTCTTAATACAATAAAACACATTGATTTTTTGTTACGAATGTTTTCAACAAATCCAGCAACATGATTTACTTCACCTAATTTAATATTTTTAATATTTACTCTTTTCATTTTTACACCTCACTACAGTTATTACATTTAGAAAATGCAAACATTTTTTTCATAACATAAGGATAGATTTCATCAATATCTATTTCTTCAATCTCCTGGGTTAGCATATCCTTAATATTAACAGTATGATTTTTAGTTGTTTCTTCATCAAAATCAACTAAGAATTTTGTTGGCTCTATTTCAGAATCATCAAAATCCTCATATACCATTTTACAGGTAAGACCACACATTCTACAAACATTCATTGCCTGATAACAAAGCTTACTAGCTTTTTTATCAGTAATAAAAATTACATGTAAATAATCATTAATTATTATAGCTTTACCTTTTGATAAGATTAAATTAAAGAAATTATTTAAATCTATAATAGCATTAAAGGTATTATCAATGTAATTAATTTCACCTAATACTATTGAATTAGATTTTATTAATATTTTTTCTATTTCATTATTTAATTCAATAATTTCAGGATTACAATATAAATTAATTAATTCATAATTATTAGCTTTAGGATTTATTTCAATATTTAATCTTAAAGAAAAAGCTCTTAATATTGCTTCTATAAAAGATATTCCTTCTACATATTCAAAATCCTTTGAAGCATTAAAGCATATTGATAAATTATTATTATCAATATAATAACTACCTTTAATTTTAATGTTTAAATTATGAATATAATTAAAACAATACATTTTAGCTACCTTATCAATAGTAGCTATCATTTTCCTATATTTCTTTTCTAATACTATTTCTTCATTCATTACATATCACCTCGTTTGGATATAGACTATAATAATAGCCTATATGATAACCATTTTTAAGTTCTACAAGCTTTTCATATTCATAATGAAAGCCACAAGCTTTTATGACACTTTCACTTTGAGTGTTTTCTTTAATTGTACCTACTAAAAGCTTACTATAACCTAAATGATAGAATCCTATTTCTATCATTTTTCTTAAAGCTTTTTTCATTATTCCTCTTCCCCAATAATTTTCATCTAGGATATAGCCAATTTCAACTGAATTATCAGCTTGATAATAGGTATGAAAATCTATCATTCCTATCATATGTCCCCTATATCTAATTGCGTATCCTACTGGTAAATTATCTAATGGTCTTTTATAGAATATTTCATTAATAGTCCATAATGCTTCATTAGGATTAATAAATGGTCCCCAGTTTAGATATTTTGTAGTGTTAGGGGATTTACCTATGTTGTAATAATCTAGGTAATCGCTTGGCTCTATCTCAGATAGACTAATACCTCCTGTTAAATTTATTGGTGGTAAATTTAGATTCATAAATATCTCTCCTTAAAAAAAAGTCCATATATATTACATAATATATAAGGACGATTAATCGTGGTGCCACCTTAATTCAGCTAAATGCTCTCATTGCCGTTAACGCCTGGTACGTCTTTTTTTAAAAGCTTTCTAAAGTGTCCCTATTTATATTATATGAATGCTCACACCAACCATTCTCGCTTAAATATAATTTATATAAATAGTCTCTTCTTCATCAATTTATACAACATAGATTTTATCATTTCTAGTTATTTTTTTCAAGAAATATAATTATATTAATGAAAAATAATCCAATATATAATAAAAACTAATGGAATATCCATTAGCTTTTATAATTAATTTTATTTTTCTGATGAATAATAGTAATATTCATCCTTTTTTTCTTTATAGGCTTTTGTTATTACAAGACCTATAATCTTAATACCAAGATTCTTTAAAGATCTAATTGATTCTTGAATATCCTTCTTTTTAGCATGATTTATTGCAACATTGTATACTATTCCATCAGCAAGCTTAGCAGCAACAAAAGAATCTGTTGTGATAACTGGAGCTGAATCTAGTAATACATAATCATATTCTGATTTTAATTCTTCTATTAAATCTTTAAGCTTCTTACTTTCTAAAACTACTAATGGATTTAATACATTTTGACCAATTGTAATTACATCAATACCTTCATCTGTATGTTTGATTATTTCATCTTTTTCCATTGTACCATCTAAATAATCAACTAATCCATTTTCCTTTTGAAGATTAAATGCCTTATGAACACATGGTTTTCTTAAATCTAAGTCTATAAGAATTACCTTTTTCTTATTTAATACTAGTGAATATGCTAAATTAACACATACTGTAGATTTTAATTCATCTATTATTGTAGATGTAAATAAGATAGATTTATAAGGATTATCAAGATTAGAATACTTAATATTTGTAGCTATTTTATTATATGGTTCTAGGCTCTTTAAATCATTTTGAACTAAATGAACATCATTATCTATCTTATTCTTTTTATTATCAAATAATAATCCAATAACATCTTCATTTATTGTAGCTTCAATTTCTTTTCTATCTTTATATTTATTGCTTAACAATTCAATGACAAATATAACAGCAACACCTAGTACAACACCTAATACTAATGAAACAAGTAAATATAAGGTTTTATTAGGACTATTGTATGCAGCTTTATCTACAGTTGATGTTTGACGAACTGTAACATTAAATACTTTTATAGCATCATTAATACCAGTTTGTTCTTCTAAGCTGTCACAAATTTCATTTGCTAGTAGAGCTGCTAAATTAGCATCCTTATTAACAACTGAAATAGTAAAGATATATTTTGTGTTACTTGTTGATGTAGATACCATTTTATATAATGATTCCCATGAAATATTATGAGCTTCTGCAACTGGCTCTAGTACTGCTTTATCTGTTGCGTATGTAGCAACAGTTTCAACTATTTTTAATGAGTTTGTATAGTCAATATCAGTACCTATAGAACCTGGACCTTTATCTATTGCGACAATAACAGATGTTGTAGCTTTGTAGGTAGGTTTTACGATTACTAATGTATATATCATACCTAATACAAATACTGCTAAAGTAATAGATATTAATAGAATTAGATTCTTTTTTAGAATTCTAAAAATATCATTTAACGTAATTGAATTATCTTGCATATTATTTTTTTCCATAAATAACCTCCAGAAATACTTGTATAATATATTTTTTTATCAATTTTGTCAAATATTGAGTGAATAATATTGTAAAAATAACATATTAATACATTATTTTATATAATAATACATTATTTTTATATATTATTAGAATGGTTCACCTTGCCAAACATCACCATCATCATAGTCCATAAGTGGACGTGTAGTTGATGAAGATGTCTTTTTGCTTGAAGATGATTTTATACTTGATTTAGTAGTATTTGAATAGTATGGATCTGGATCATTATTACATGAAATTAATAATAATATTAATGAAAATCCAATGATTAATAAAAACTTTTTCATATATACCTCACTTAAAATAATTAGGATGTCAAAATTGACATCCTAATAATATATTTTATAGATCTTGAGAATCACAGAATCACCACTTAAATCAAATGCTTCTGCAATTGCAGATATAACATTTGAAGCAGCCATTATATCTTCTGTCTCTACTATTTCTAATTCAATAGTTGGTTTTACATAATTTTTCATATTCATTATTCTCCTTGAGCAATTGTTGATGTAAATTCTGGCAATGTAATGTTTTCATGTGCTACTGTTTTTGATGAACCATCAGAAAATGTTATAACTAATTCAAGATTAGATAAAGATTTACCTTTATATGCTTCTTTATTAATATTATTTAATGTATATACAGCATATAAAGTATTTTCTTTGGCAGACTAATCACCAGTACTTGAATTTATTATACTCTTATATACATATGAAACATTACATACTCTTACTTCATCAGTTATAAATTTAAATGTAAATGCAATAGAAGCTATATTCTTATAATCGTCATATGATATACCGTTTATTGTAGCAATAAATCTTAGTTTTGTACTATCAGCAGGTGTTGCTGCACTATATTGAGCTTTAAAGGATGCAGTTGCACCATCAGCAACATTTGTAACTACTAAATCTAAAATATTTGCATAATAAGCAGTAATAATAGTTGTTCCAGCTTGAATAATTATTGATTCAGTAGTTAATTCAGAAGAAGTCAAAGCATAAGTTTTTGTAAACTCTTCACCTGTAGATGAAGAAGTATTTTTAATAGTTAAATCGTTAGACTTAGTATTATATGCAGTAAAAGTTAATCTTGTAATTTTATCTACTGTAAATGATATAGAAGTGTTATCATCTCTTAAGTGAAATTCATTTGTATAATTTTCTACAAGTGCTTTATTAGAAGATTCTAATTCAGTTCCTGCTGGACGATATCTATATTTTCCATTCACAACAAAAATACCAAAATTTTTATTGGAAGCAGTCACATTTTTATCTTTCGCTGATTCACTTGAAAACTCATTCATTAGACTATATTTTTCTGTTAGATAAACTGCATTTACCCCAACTCCTACAACACTAAACGTAAACAATCCAATGAATGCAGCTATTAGTGCTTTAAATTTGTTTTTCATATTATTTTCCCCCTTTTTTAATACGAATAAATAATTTTTTAATTTAATATTAACAAAAAAATCTGCAATAAATTTTAATGACTGCGAAAATCATTAAATTTAAATTGCAGCTGGCTAACCTAACACTATATAGGTCCCTATAGTTTTGCGTCACTAAATTACACTAGCTTTGCTAATATTAAATTATTACGGAAAAATAGAAAACAGTTTCATTATTTCCTTATATAAATTATACCGTACCATTTTGTCAATCTATTTATTTTCGCAAAAACGACACATTTTGACACAATATAATATAAACTTAATAGATTTTGCTTCATTTCTTTGTAAACAAAAAAGCCTTAGAAAATATCTAAGACTATATAAATATCTAGTTAAAATAAATTGCTAGATTATAAATATTAAATTATCTTTTAGGTTTAAAGAATATACCTAAGAATAATGATAAGAAAATAGTGAATGCTATACCAGGTGCAGTAGTATTATAAATTCCTTTAAAAATACCAATAAACCCTTCTTCTTTAGCACATTCAATAGCACTATCAACTAAAGAATGACCAAAACTAATAATTGGGAGTGTTGCGCCAACACCACAATATTCAATTAGAGTATCATAAAAGCTTCCAAATCCAAATAAAGTACCTATTATTACAAATATTACAGTAACTTGTCCTACTGTTAATTTAAATATAATTTTTATAAGCTCTGCCATTGCACAAATAAAACCACCAAGTAAAAATGCATATAAAAATATCATTTTACTACCTCCATTACAAATAAATGTGCTATTGAAGGTATTGATTCTTTTTCTAAAATTATATTTGAATTTAGTAAAGCTCCTGTAGATACAACTAATACTTTATTAAATTTACCCTTTAGCATTTCTTTTTTTACATATGATAATACCACTCCACTAGAACAGCCCGGTCCACTACCTCCAGCATTTACCTTTTGTCTTTCAATATCATATATTAATAAACCACAATCCTTATAGTTATCTGAATAATGAAATTCTTTTTCTAATTCTTTTTTAACTATCTCATAACCATATTTAGATAAATCTCCTGTTAATATTAAATCAAAATCCTTTGGAGATTTTTTAGTTTTACTAAAATATTCTAATAATACCTCTATTGCTGCTGGTGCCATACATCTACCAAAATCAAGTGCATCACTAAATCCAAAATCTATTACCTTACCAATTACTCCTTCTGTAATTCTTATTTGAGATTCTTCATTTGATAATATTGCAGCTGAAGCAATTGTTACTGTTTGAGTTTGAGTTTCTTCTTTTGGTCCTCCATACTCATTAGGGTATCTAAATTGTCTTTCTGCATTTTGAGTATTACTAGATGTAGTAACTAAAATATTAGAAGCTTTATTACTATCAATTATAATTGATGAAATTATTACTTCTAGTGCAAAGGATGCACAAGCAGAATAAATATTAATTAATGGAATTTGAAAGCCTCTATAAGTATAGCTTGATACAGCAAGCTGATTAGATAAATCAGCTGATATTGCAAGATCAAGCTTATTAATAGAAATATCATTTACTTCAATTAAAGAATCTATTGCTTCTTTTAAAGAATATATTTCATTTCTATTAAATGAAGCTTCATCAAATTTCATAATTCTATTAAAATATACCCCTAAAGGTCCTTCACCTTCAAGCTTACCAGATATTACATATGAGGAGTTTAAATATACATTATTAAATTTAAGATACATATTATACTACCTCTATAAAATATCTAATTGTAGCTACAATAATAGCCATAACAGTACCAAAGACAATTACACTTCCAGCAAGCTTAAGAGTATTAGCACCCACACCAAGGATAATACCCTCACTACGATATTCCATCGCACTAGAAACAGAACTATTACAAAACCCTGTAATAGGTATTGCAAGACCCATTCTTGCAATACTCTCTAATTCATCATAAATTCCAAATGCAGTTAATACTCCACTTAAGAAAATCATTATTAAGGAAACATACATATATGCATCCTTTTTATCTACATAATTATTAATTATTGTAAATAAAAATTGTCCAAATAAGCATAATAAGCCTCCAAAAATAAAAGAATAAATTATTCCTTTTATTTTATTTGTATTATCCTTAACCTTTGTTATTTCTTTATAATATTCTAATTTATGTTCCATACTATCGCCTCAGGTATAGTATGGTATATTTTTAAATTAATTATTACAAATATTACCAATTTTTTTCAATATGAAGCTTAGTACCACAATTTACTTTACTTTCAATTTCTAAATAATCAGAAAACAATTCCATTATAGTAAAGCCTAAGCCACTTCTTTCCTCATCAGCCTTTGATGAGTAAAGGGGCTCTTTGGCTTTTTCTATATCAGGTATACCTTTTCCTTTATCAATAATATCAATACTTATTTTTTCTGGAGTAATTTCAATATTTAAATCTACATATTCATTTTCTCTATTATCATAACCATGTACAATAGCATTTGTAACTGCTTCACTAACAACAGTTTTTAATTCATTAATAAATGTAATTGTAGGATTATTTTCAATTAATAAAGCTCCAAGCATATTTCTTATTGCTGCTATATTACATCTTTTTGACAAGAATGTCATTTTGATTATATTATCCATTAATATCCCCCTAATGCGTTTATACAAACCTCTTCATTTTCTCTAATCATACATATTTTAGTTAATCCAGAAAGCATAATTATTCTTTCTATCTTGGGATTAATAGAAACTATAGAGATATCTCCATAATTTCTTTTTAATTGATGATATCTACCAATAATAAAGCCAATACCAGATGAATCTAAGAAATTAAGCTCATTAACATTAATAATTAAATGCTTAATTTTATAATCATCAATATATTTTGAGATTTTCATTCTCATATCAGAAACTGTTACATCATCTAATTCCCCCTTTAATCTTAATATTAAATAATTCTTTTTAATATAAACTCCAACTGTTAGTCCCAATTTATCACCAATTAAGATTATAAATAATAAATATTAAAAATAAAGAGCTTCGACAAAGGTAGTCAAATGTTTCAATTTACATAATATTACAAAAAAATATGGTCATCAAAAGATGACCATAAAGTTTACTCATTAATTTCAATTTTATTAATGAAATAATCTAATTTATTTTTAGTAGTATTATATATTATTATAGCTAATATTAATGGTATTAATATAATATATATCATTGAAAAATAAATACTTAAAAATGCTAGAGGGATAGATCCTGCAAGTAGTATTGTAAGACCTATTGATGCAAGCATTGAAATTATTACTGCACTAGAATTTTTTACTACCTCTTGTTCATTTGTCCAATTTAATTTATAGTTTGTTAGATTAATTCTAAATCCAATAATTGATACTAATGTAATATATATTATTGGAGCTATAATTACAAATATAGCTCTAATAATATTCATTTCAAAAAATATTATTAATAAAATTGAAGAAATAATAGAAAATACTGATAGTATTGATATTGATAGTAATAATTTTGCTTGATATAGTTTTTTATAATCAATTGGGGATGATTTTATTAGCCACATATTTTTTCCTTCAATAGATATTGAAACTGAAGCTGGAGTGGCTATACCTATTCCAAAAAATATTATTAATACAAATAATGGTGAAAAATTATATAAAATCGATAAGCTTTCAACATCTAGTTCAGCTTTTAAGTTATTTAAAGTAAATGATATTGTTACTACAAATATTAATGATACTACTCCTGAAGATATTGTATTGATACAATATATTTTAGAAGAAAAATATCTTTTTATTTCATGGAAAAAGAGATTTTTAAATTCTCCTTTATTTTCTAGAGTTTTTCTAACATATTTATTATTAGATACTGTTGATGAGGCAATTATTCTAGCCTTATCAAAGAAAAAGGCTAAAATAAAGATTCCAATAGCTGATAGTATAATATTTGATAATATAAATAATAAATAAAATAAGGGATTAAGTGAATAGGATAATCCTACTAATAATATTGTAGGATTAAAATATGAGAAGATGTTACCCATATTAATGAATGTATTTATTGTTTCTTCATCTGTAGATGTATTATTAATTTGGAAGGTTATAAAGAATATTCCTACAAAATATAATAAATATAATATTAATGAAATAATATTACCATATTTATATTTTTCAAAAAATAAAGTAACAATTAATCCAAATAGGGTACCAATAACTATTGGTAGGGCTGGGATTAGTATTGTCAATATTAATGAAGATAATAAATATAAAATATTAGATGTATAAATAGATAATATTACACCATTTGGTATCATTAGTATAGCTGCATAAATAGTTTCTATTAGATACATTGTTAATATTTTGGATATTATTATTTCACTTTTTTTTATTGGCATACTTGATAACATATCAAAATCCTTTGATATGAATAAAGCCTTTGATCTTGTTATTGAGGTAAATAATACTAATATTGAAGCAATACCTGTAAATAAATAGATAATATAGATATAATCTGCATTAAATTCATTAAATAATGAAATATATATATAGCTATATAAAGATGATATACCAATAAATAATAGACCTATTAAGAGAATGAATGATAGAAAGGATATTGTTTTTCCTTTATTTTCTTTCATTTTTCTTGTATCTAGGGTTTCAATTAGATTAACTTTTATTAATGATAATAAATTACTCATAATTTTCCTCTTTATTCTCATATAAATCTAGGAATATTTCTTCAAGAGTATCATTACCCTTTATTTCTTCTGTATTACCTGATACTATTATTTCTCCATTTTTTATTATTGCTATCTTATTACAAAGCTTTTCTACTACCTCAAGTACGTGACTAGAAAAGAAAATACTAGTTCCATTTTGACATAATTCTCTCATTATTTCCTTTAAGTCAAAGCTAGCCTTTGGATCAAGTCCAACAAAGGGCTCATCTAATACTATTAGTTTTGGTTTATGTACTAATGCTGCTATAAGTGCTATTTTTTGTTTCATACCATGTGAATATGATTTAATTGGATTTGCTAGATCATTTTCTATTTGAAACATTGAAGCATATTTATGAATTAAATCATTTTTTTCTTCTTTAACACCATAAATGTTACAAATAAAATCAATGTAGCCAATTCCAGTTAAATGCTCATATAAATCAGGATTATCTGGTACATAGGCTAATTGTTTTTTAAATTCAATTGGATTATCTCTAATTGATAATCCATTTAATATAATATCACCTTCAAAATCATGAATACCAACAATAGACTTTATTGTTGTAGATTTTCCAGAACCATTAGGTCCTATAAAACCATAAATATCTCCATCCTCTATTGTAAGATTGATATTATTTATAGCTTTTTTCTTTGACTTTAAATATGTTTTACTTACATTAATTAATTCAAGCATAATTATAATCTCCTAAATATAAAATTTAAATATGTAATAATTTACGCAAATATTTTATCATAATATCTTATTAGAGTAAAGAAATATAGGATTAATATAGATTAAATGTAATCAAAAAAAATTAGGAGGGATTATCCCTCCTAATAATTATTAATTGTTATATGGTGTTGGTGTATCAGCTGCACCTGGGTTAAGTAATGATAAAATATCAACTGCTGAATCATTATTTAATAATGCATCTGGAACAACTACATCTTTTGTTTCAATTACTACTTCACCCTTAACATAATCAGTAGTAATACTAGAACCTGAACCTACTGCTTCAACTAGTACTTTTGGATAAACAGTTACTTTACCATCAGTTACATAATTGTTTGCAAAATTAACTTCTGCTTCAATGAATGAAGTTTTATTTAATTTTACATCTAATTTTAATTGGCTAGGTGCTAGTGTTAATAAAACATTAGCTGATAAATTGAATACTTCTTCATTAGCTGAAGTTGCTTTAGCAGTTAATGCTAATTCATTAGTAAATTCTTTCTTTAATACATCTAGCTTATTTGTATTTGTAAAATTAACTGTTAATGTATCTACATGTTCTTCAGTTCCTATTACTACATAATTCTCATCATATATATCATTAGTGACAATATTTGAAAAATCTATATCTAATGATAATGAGCTTTCAACTAATAATGGTGTTATATTGCATGAGAACTCAAAAGAAGCATCTAAATAAATATCATCTGTTGTAGTATTTTTTACATCAGCTACTACGCTAAAATCAATTTGAGCTGAAGCAAAAATATTTTTAAGATAATTTAATGTTAAATTGAATGATAATGAAACATGACTATCATCAGAAATTGAAGCTATAACATCTTCAGTAGCTAATAGTGATGCTATATTCTTAACATTAATTTCTATTTCAACATTAAATTCAGTAAATTTTTCTCCATCATATTTGATATTAATTTCAAATTTTGTTAAAAATAAATTTACATAAGTAGAAATAATTGTTTGTGTTTCTTCATCATTAATTTCTAATACTTTTACTAGATAATTGATTAATGATATTTTATCAAATGTAAATACACCATTTTCATATGAAAAATCATCAACATTGAAATTAATATATCCTAAATAAGTATCTATATCAAAATTAGGATCTGTGATATTTAATGATGATAAAATTAAAGCTACATAATCAACTTCTTCTGTTTGGTCTGGTGATTGAGGAAGAAGCTCAGTAATTGCAGCTAAATCTAAATAATAAGATTCTACTGCATCATTATTATTGCTGCCAAAATAGATTTTAGTACCATCTTGCCATTGATAATAAGTTTGTGTAGTTACAGAACTATCTTCCTTAGTAGAATTAACTGATACCTTTGTAGCTGGTAGGTTAACTTCAGAAATTAATTTATCAAAATCAACATCAGAAGCTTGTGATAAAGCATTCTTAATGTAGCTATTGATTGAAGCTTTTGATAAAGAAACCTTTGAAATTTCTTTATTGAAGTTTTCTTTAATTTCTGCATCTGACTTTACTGGAGTGGTTGTAGGTGTAGTAGTTACAACACTTGTTCCAGTTGTAGGTGTAGATGTTACCTGTGTAGTTGAAGTTGTAGAATTAGCACTAGCAGATGATGAAGACTCTGTTGGTACTTGATTACATGCAGCAAGTGTAAATATAAACAAAAATGAAGTAATTGATGCGAAAATCAATTTAAAAAATTTTTTCATATATTTTTCCTCCTATATATACTTAATTATATCATTTTTTTGATTAGATAAATACATTAAATTAATTAAATTTTAATAAAATTTATGTTGAAAACGTTTTATAATATATCTTTAATATATCTATACCAAAAATAGTAATTAATTTTAAACAAAAATAAATAAAATTATTTAATTTCTAAAAATAGATATACTACTAAATAAATATTATTTTAAATTTCTTTTGGTAATGTTTTGGTGTTACAATTTTATTTTTAAAAAACATAGAAATATTAATTTGTATGGTAAAGAATAAAAATATTTATTTGTATTTATAATCTAATAATGAAAAAAAACTCCAAATATTTTGGAGTAATTCAAAGAGAAAGCCTGGCAACTTCCTACTCTCGCACTATTTAAAGTACTACC
>CAMEJG010000023.1 GCA_945919465.1 uncultured Anaeroplasma sp.
AGTATAAGTCATAAACATAGCCTCTACCATGTTTCATGTGACCACATCCTTTAATAATATTGTACCATGAAATATGACATTTGCATAGAAAAAATTGAATTTTATATACATAGTATATAATTTTAGAAAAATAATTTGACATATGCATATTATAAATATAATTTTATGTTTTTTGATAAAAATAAAAAGAGCCTTACTCGCAAATAAATAAACGAGAGTGCAGCTCAGCCTCATCAATTAAAATTGCTTATTATTACATAATAGATAGAAATATGGAGGGATTTTCCCTCCATAATTTATTTTTATATTATTGTATGCTTAAAGAAGGCTCCAAATATCTTCTTTATAGGAGATACTGTAATCCAAGCATCTTTATCCACCTCAAAAACAGCATTTTTAGCTTTTTCAACCTCATAAGAGGATACAACCATAATGCAATCTGTTTTTTCAGCATGAGTAAATCCACCTTCAACCTTAGAAAGAGTAATACCACGATTAACACTATCGTATAAAGCCTTTCTAACCTCTTCAGGCTTAGTAGTGATAATATCTAATCTTTGGAAGGTATAAGCTGTATGTATTTTATCTACTACAATATTACAAATAATAATAAATATTATCGTATAAAAGGCTACATTAATCATTCCTATTTGTATACCACCTATAAATGATATGATAATATTTAATATCATCGATGCAGTACCAACAGAAAATTTAGAATTTTTCAAATTTACAATTTGAGCAATAATATCTACTCCACCTGTTGAAATACCATATCTTAAGGCTAATCCTAAACCTATACCACATAAAATACCGGCAAATATTGAAAGGAATAGTTTTTCATTTGCTGGATTAATTCCAAAAATGTAATAAGTGTTTTCTCCAACTACATAAACTCCATTAACTAATTCACTAGTAGGTACCCAGGTAATGCCTCCATTCATTACAATTGGACAAGGAATCCAACCCATTAATAACAATGACATTACAAGTACACAACAGATTGTATATAACACAAATTTTGGAGATACATATTTAAATCCTAAAATACATAAAGGTAAATTACAAATTAGATTAAAAACACCTACTGGAATATTAACTGTACCATTAGTTAATATTAAAAACATACGATTAAATATTTGTCCTACTCCTGTAAAGCCTAGTGATAATAATCCTGCTGGATCCAAAAACCAGGCAACAGATAATGAATATAAAGAAGAAGCTAATAATACAATTGATAATCTAAATAATATATCCTTTAATTCTTCTTTAGATAATTTTATACTCTTAAGAGATAATTTCTTTTCCATTATCTTACTATATCTCCAGGATTTAAATTATTTATATTTAATAATTCTAATGTAGTATCAGCCTCATCTGATGCACATAATAGCATTCCACAAGATTCTTCTCCTCTTAATTTAATTGGAGCTAGGTTTTTAACTACTACAACCTTTTTTCCAACAAGCTCTTCTGGAGTATAGAATTTTGCAATACCAGATACTATTTGTCTAATCTCAGTACCTATATTAACCTTAAATACTAAAAGCTTATCAGCCTTTGGATGCTTTTTAGCTTCTAATATTTGTCCTACTACTAAATCAAGCTTATCAAAATCATCAATAGAAATTAAAGGCTTTGATTCTTTTTTAGGTTCTACTTTTACTTCCTTTTCTGCTTCTTTTATAGCAACCTTATCCATTATTTCCTTTACATCAAGTCTTTTAAATAAAACATCAGATGAAGAAACATTATATTTAGCTGTTTTAAATTCTAAATCAGCAAATGAAGTTAAGCTAGTATTTAAGTAAGTATATACCTTATTACTTGTTGTTGGCATTATTGGTTCTAATAATATTGAAGAAATTCTAATTGCTTCTAATAAATTATATAGAACTGTTCTTAATACTTCTTTCTTTTCTAAATCCTTAGCTAAAACCCAAGGAGCAGTTTCATCAATATATTTATTAGATTGACGTAATAGCTTCATTACCTCTTCAATTGCATCTGCTACCTTATATTGATCCATTAGCTTTTTATATTGAACTACTGTAGTTTTAGCTGTATCAATTAGCTTTAAATCAAATTCAGTTTCTGATGATTTATAAATATCCTCATCACCAAAATATTTTTTGACCATCGCAATGGTTCTATTAACTAAATTACCATAGGTATTAGCTAAATCAGAATTATTCTTCTCACATACTAATTCATAGGTGATATTTCCATCTTGAGCAAATGGAATTTCATGTAATACATAATATCTAACTGCATCTACACCAAATAATTCTACTAAATCCTCTGTATAAATAACATTTCCTTTACTCTTGCTCATTTTACCATGATTCATTAGAATCCAAGGATGTCCAAATACTGTTTTTGGTAATGGTAAATCTAATGCCATTAACATAATTGGCCAATAAATTGTATGGAATCTTAAGATATCCTTACCAATTAAATGAATATCTGCAGGCCAAAATTTGTTATATAATTCTCCATTATTTCCATTCACATCATAGCCAATACCAGTTAAATAATTTAGTAATGCATCAATCCAAACATAAATTACATGCTTATTATCAAAATTAACTGGGATACCCCATTTATAGCTTGTTCTTGAAACACATAAATCTGGAAGAGGACTTGAAAGGAAATTATTAATCATTTCATTCTTTCTTGATTCTGGTTGTATAAAATCTGGATTAGAATTAATATAATTAATTAATTTTTCTTGATATGGAGCAAGCTTTAAGAAATAACATTCTTCTTTTGTTAATTCCACTTTGCCACCACAATCAGGACAACATCCATCAACTAGATCTTTTTCAGTAAAATATGATTCACAGGCAACACAATAATGTCCTTCATATTCTCCTTTGTAGATATCTCCTTTTTTATATAATTTTTCAAAGGCTAAAGCTACTTGTTTTTCATGATATGTATCAGTTGTTCTAATAAAATTATCATATTTAACATTCATTAAATCATAGGTTTTTCTTAATTCACCTGAAATATGATCTACATGTTCTTTAGGAGTAATACCTAAGCTTAAAGCTTTTTGTTCTATTTTTTGACCATGCTCATCTGTTCCAGTTTGAAAATAAGTATCATAGCCATCCTTCTTTTTATATCTAACAATCGCATCTGCTAAAATAGCTTCATATACATTTCCAATATGAGGCTTACTTGATGTATATGCGATTGCAGTAGTTAAATAAAATTTCTTTCCCATATATAACACTCCTTTACCAAAAAGAATTCTTCATAATTATAACAAAAAAGCCTATATTATTCAATATAGACATTTTTAAGATTGTATGAAGTTTACATTATATTTTTTGAATAAAAAGGTTATTTTATAGTTTAAAAATCAATATATACTATATTATATTATTACATTTAATACATTTATATAACTTTCTCTTTATTTTAGTTTCTTGTTTATTATTTAAATGAATCTTAGTGCTATATATTAAAAAAATCCTATTCATAATATATTATAAATAGGAAGTTTTTTTAATTTATGGGATTAATTATACTAGGTTATCTCATATAAAATTATTAATAAATTATTTTTTTGAGGATCCTTCTACTTGCTTAGTCTTTTCTTTTAAGTCCTCAGTTAAATCCCAAGACTCAAAACCTTCTGTATGAGGAAGAATTACATTCCATTCATCAATATCATTTATTTTATAATTAATATTATTTCCTTGTAGCTTTAAGATATGTCCACCATGTCTAAAATCCTTACTTAAGAAATGTACATGCCATCCTGCTAAATTCATACCTTGAACATAGTTAGGACAATAAACACCAATTACATATCCTTCCTCATCAAAATCATATTCTCTTTGATCACATGCGACCTTATACAATGGCTGATAAGGTTTAGCTTGCTTATAGCATGAACGAATACGAACCTTAAATAAACCTTCCATTTTAATCATATAAAAGAAATTTTTACTAGGAAGCTTTTCTTCAAGCATTTCCTTTAATTGATCTATATCATCAAATGAAATCTTATATTCTATAGCATTATTATTAAATTTAGATACAGTTGCAAATGGTAATTTATCATTCTCATTCATAACATAAGTTTTACCATCAGCACGAGAATCGTAAGCAACACCATTAAGAATAATTGCTTCACCATCAAGTCCTTCATAAGTACCTATACCAATATCACCTTTTTTTAATAATTCACCTACTGTTATAGTAGCATTATAATCACCCATCATTAAACTATTTAATGTACCAATTTGTGTTAAAATTTTTTTCATTTTTTTATACCTCATTTCTTATTTGTTTTATAATTATAATTTTCATCAAACAGATCTGTTATTAATTCAGGATGTGATTCAGAGAATACTCTCTTAACATCACTAAATTTATTCCCTTGATGTGATTTAAAATAATAAGTCATAATACCCTTTGTAAAGAATGGTGAAAGAATATTAGTTATTAGCAAAACAAACGCTAAAATAGAAACACTATTTGTAATTAAATCACTTCCAGAAATACCATTAAATATATAAGCACTAAACATTACAGGAATTGACAATGAGACTCCGGCAAGAGATGAACTACCTATAGAAGCATAACCAGGACGCTTCAAAGCAAATCTATCTACTATATAAGGGATTATCATTGTAATTGCCCAGAAAATAACTGTTAATAGTAATGCAGCAAATAATACAGATGGCTTAAATGCATCAATCAAATTGATTGTAGAACCAAATTCAAATCCTAAAAAAGGAAGAATTATAGTATTTCCACCCTTAAATATTTCTCTTATTTTAGAATCTAAATTACCAAGAATAAATCCTAAAATAAAGGGAATAAGCAATGAAAATATCTGAACAATTTTTACAAGTGTCTGACCATCTGAAGAACCAGCAACCTGACCAAAAGAACTAATAAATACAAATGGTAAAAGTGGCATAGATAATATTAACATAACAGGGAAAGCAGCTCTATCACTATTATCAGCATATGGAGGAATAATTCCCATATATAAAGCTGCATTAGCAGAGGTTACAACACATGTAAATGTGATAAAATCAATTCCACAAAAGCCCTTAGGACCACAAGTAAACCATACTATTGTACAAATAATATATGCAGGAAGTAATCTTGCTAACAATAGCCAAAAGCCACGTTTAAATACATCAACAAAATCATGAGGCTTAATCATTGTACCTGTACAAAATAGCATTAATCCTATTAATAGCATTTGACCAGTTTTACCAAAAAGGTCCTTCATTGGATTACCAAGAAATTCCCATAAGGTTTGTCCTTCACCTATTACTCCTGTACCAAGACCACATTCAACTGTTATTGTACAAATAATAGCACTAATAACTAATGGAACAAACATTGTTCCTGCAGGAATCTTATTTAGAAAAGCCCAAATTCCTACATTTAGAGGCTTATTTTTCATATTCATAATATCATTCCTTTCATTTAACGCAATTATTATAAGACTTTATTTCCTTGAATTAAATGTCCTAGTAGTGTATAATAATCGTAAAAAATTGTGCTTATAGCACAAGGAGTGATTTTATGAATATAGAAATATACAAAAAAGAAGAAAATTGCTATACCTTAAAGGAACTTTTAGAATTATATTCTAACTATATTAAAAATCCTATGGTAGTAATAAATCATAATTATGAACTTTTATATTATACTCAAACAAATGATGTGGATAATGTATATAAAGAAGCAACTAATTCTGGTGTTTGGTCATTAGAATTAATTGCGATAGCAAATAATGCTTTTAAAAATAATAATGAATATGTAATTTTAGATTCAATAAATAAAAATCAAAGGAGACTCTTCTATAAAATAGAACATAATATTATGCTCGGATATTTAGTTTTACTTGAAGAGGATAATTCAACTTTTAATAGCTTAGATTATGATATTTTAAGGCATCTTGCCAATTCAATTAGCAAGATCTTATATTTAGAGGATTATAAGAAAAATGATGCAAATATCCAAAGCTTTTATAAAGCCTTACTTAATGATGAATATAAAACAAAGGACATATTAAATGCTAAAATTAAAGAATATAATGTTAATTTAAATTCTAGTCTGATCATTATTTCACTTTCAAATGCAAGTTTTATTCAAAATAATTATTTGAAGATTAAATTAGAAAATACTTTATCAGTTAACGCAATAATAGCTTATAATGATAATGTCTTAGTATTCTTTAATAACGATAAATTACCTACTAGTAAAATTACTGATATATTAATTGATAATCATTTAACTGCTCTTTATGTAAAAAAAATATCAGAATACTTCTCATTTAATACTTATTATGCTGCCTTAGCTAATTTATTAAGTTTTTTAGAAGCTAGTAATAAAAATGTTATTTATTATGAGGATGATTACAAAATATACTTACCTTTTTTTACAGGTAAGCATTCTCTAAATGAAATTAAAAATTATATCAATTCAAAAATAATGCAAATATATGAGGATGATATTAAAAACGAGACTGATAACATTGATACATTATATTACTATTTAGGCTTTGATAAAAGCTTAAATATAGCAGCTACAAAGCTATATATTCATAGAAATACTGTATCATATAGACTTATGAAAATTAGTGAAATATATAACATAAATTTTAATGATTTAATACAAAATAAAATATATTTTTTTTCAATTATTCTAATCAAGTACTATCATTATAAAATAAATAAATAATTATAATTATATAATAGATAAATATGATAAAAAATAATCATTGCACCATAGTTACAAATTTCAATTATTACATATAAACTATGAACTTCATAAGAGATTATAAAAGAGGATTAACAAATTAGAGTCAATTCCTCTTTTTTGACTTTATTAGGAAATAATACTAATAAAATAGAATAATCCTACTAACCTATATTCTTGAAAAAATAATCCTACACTAGTAAAATTATTCTCATTTTTTAAAATTATTTTGCTTTTCTATTATCTTGGTTTTATCTCTATAATTGAATTTCATAATATAATATTAAGTCTTACTATTTTAGTTTTAAGTATCACATTAGTAATCACATCTATAGTTAGCCCCTCAATAATAAATTAATGTCATGCCTAGCCCACAACAAAAAATAGCCCCATTGAGTCTAAAAACTTATAGAGGCTATTTTATATTCATTTTAATTATAGTTAATACTGAATTAGGGCTTAATAATTTTTTTATTTTTGAAGCAATTATTTACATATTCATAAAATTCATTTACAATATTTCCATTATTCATTCCAAATTGATTTTTCTTAATTCCTATAAATCTAATTATTTTATATTCTTCAAGACTCAATAAAAATAAATCATCAAATATTTCTCCTGAAGTAAATTCAGGTATAAAACCATAACCATTATTGTCTAAAATTAAATCATGCATCAGTATCAAATTATCACATTCAAATGCTATATTAGGCTTTATATTATTTTTTTTATAAAAATAATCAATATTATCTCTTAACTCTTTAAAATGAGTAAACGTGATCACTGGCTTTTCCTTTAAATCAGATATATTCTTTATCTCATTTTTATATATATTTCCACATCCAATATATATTTCTTCTTCATATCCAATATTATCTGAAAAAATCAAAATATCCCAATCATCACATTTATTTTGTATTAATGTAAATGTTACATCACTATATTTCTTTTTAAATTGTAATAATGCATTAGTAACAAAGGTTGAAGCAGTTAAAGCACATATTTTAATATGCTTATTATTCTTCATTACTTTTATTTCATTTTTAATATTTAAAATTGAAGCTAAGGGATCCTTTAGCTTTTCATAAAGCCATTTCCCCCATGATGTGAGTTTAATATTTCTTCCTTCACGAAAAAATAATGAAACTTCGAGCTCCTCTTCTAGCTTATGAATAGATTTAGTCAATGCTGGCTGAGCTATATTAATCTCTCTACTAGCTCTTGTAATATGCTCCAATTCTGCAGTTTTATAAAAATAATATAGTTGTGAAAGCTCCATATTAATATCCCTTCGTTATTAAATTTATCAATATTATATATTTTTATTTATATAAAATCAATGCTATAATTTTAAATAGTGAGGTATATATTATGGGACATGATTTAACAATAGGAAAGCCTTCAAAAGTATTATGGTTATTTTGTCTTCCGTTATTTGGAAGTATTATTTTTCAGCAATTATATAACATAGCAGATAGCCTTGTTGCTGGAAAATTTATAGGCGAAGAGGCTTTAGCAGCTGTAGGCAATGGCTATGAAATTACACTTATTTTTTTAGCATTTGCATTTGGTTGTAATATAGGCTGTTCTGTAGTAAGCTCAAGATTATATGGAGAAAAAAAATATAATGACGTTAAGAGTTGTATTTCTACAGCATTTATTTCTACAATTATAATCAGTATAATTTTATCTGTATTGGGGTATTTTTTTTCAAAGCCATTATTAAAAATAATTAATACTCCAGATAACATAATGGAGGAATCTTCATTATATCTAGATATTTATATTTATGGTTTAATATTCGTATTTATATATAATGTATCAACTGGTATATTTTCATCACTTGGTGATTCAAAAACTCCATTTATTTTTTTAGCTCTATCATCTATTTCCAATATTTTTGTAGATATACTTTTTGTTACTATATTTAATATGGGAATAGCAGGGGTTGCTTGGGCAACTTTCATTTGCCAGGCAATTAGTGCTATTCTAGCATTTATAATTGTAATAAAAAAAATAAATCAATTGCCAAAAGTGGAGGATAAATATAAATTTTTTTCTATTCAACTTCTTAAAAAAATGGCAATCATTGCAATACCATCCACAATACAGCAAAGTTTTATTTCGGTAGGTAATATTTTAATTCAGGGAATTATTAATTCCTTTGGTTCTTCTGCAATTGCTGGATATAGTGCAGCTGTTAAACTTAATAATCTTATGATAACATCATTAACTACAGTGGGAAACGGATTATCAAATTATACAGCTCAAAATTTAGGTAGCTCAAAAATCAATAGAATCCATGATGGTTTTAAGGCTGGCATAAAAATGGTAATAATATTATGTATACCATTTACATTAATATATTTCTTTATAGGAAAATATTTATTATATTTATTTATGGATTCTTCAAGTAATGATGCTTTAAGTAATGGTTTAATGTTTTTGAGAATAATAAGTCCATTTTATTTTATTGTAGCTATAAAGCTTGTGGCAGATGGAATTTTAAGGGGAACATCAAATATGTTATTTTTTATGATTGCTACATTAACTGATTTAATTTTAAGAGTTTCATTAGCTTTTATTTTATCAAATTATTTTGGAACTAATGGTATTTGGATATCATGGCCTATAGGTTGGTTCATATCAATGATTTTATCTGTATTATTTTATTATATAATTATGAAAAAATATAAAATGGCATCTTCAAAATAATATGTTATATCAATATAGGTTAAGAGAAATAAAATATAGAATCAAATTTCATAATAAATAAAAATTATATTAGTAATTGCTAAAATAAATAATTAGTGATATTAAATGAATATTTAGGTATTTTATATTAACATAATAGATTGGAAATATGTTTTTTTACTATTTTATTCTAAAAAAAGCATATCAAGATTTTTTGAAATTCTTAGATATGCTATGAAATAAAAGTTAATAATAAATTTTAAGATGATATTAATTATTTGATTTGATACATCTCTTCTGAAATAAATTTTCCTGTTTCGGTTTTAAATACCTTATCATATACTGATAATATAGAATCCTTTAACATGTTATCAGAAGTAAAATTAACTAAAAAATCAGCCTCAACTAATATTTGATAATCTATTCCATCAATATCTATATATTGATGATGATGAGCTACTAAATAACAAATTCTATCAATATCTTCAGTTAAAAAACCTAAATCAGTTAGCATTTTTCTTGCGAGAGGTTCCCCTTCTAACTCTTGATAGCTTCCGTTTGTACTATTGTATTTTGCGATAGCTGCTTTAATTCCAATATCATGAACATAGCTTGCTGCTTCTAGAATAAAAAGTGTATGTTTATCCACTCCTTCTTCCTCAGCAATTAATTTTGCAAGAGCGTGAACACTAATAAAATGATGAATTCTTACTGGATCATTTTCATAATACTGAACCATTTTCATACATAGTTGATTTAATAAATTCATATAATCACCATCCATTTTTATAATTTTATATACCTTTTATATTATTATAACAAATTTATAAAGAAAAAACATCATTTTAAAATGATGTTTTTAGTTATTTTATGGCTTTTAAAATATAATAGCCTCTATCTTTAGCTACTATTTCACAATTTCCGAAGATTTCCTCAATATGAGACTTTGAAGAAGGAGCACCTTGTTTCTTTTGAATTACAACCCAAAGCTCTCCTCCCTCAAGTAATTGATTATAGGCTCCATCATATATTGCAAATACTATATCCTTTCCCGCTCTAATTGGGGGATTAGTAACGATTGATGAAAATTTTATATCAAGGACTTTTTCATATAGATTGGAATTATAAGCAATAGAATTAGAATTATTTAATTTTATATTTGATAATATTAAATTATAGGCTCTTTCATTTATTTCACACATTATTGTTTTTTTATTATAGAGCTTTGAAATAACAATTCCAATAGGACCATAGCCAGCACCCATATCTAATATTGGGGCATCAAGCTCATTTGGAATAAACTCTTTTAATAATGCAAAAGAACCATAATCTATATAATCCTTTGAGAATACTCCATTATCAGTATTAAACTTAAATGAATGATTTTTAAAATTAAATATATATTGTTTAGGCTCTGATTTTATATTTTCTTGAGTTTTTGAATAATAATGTTTATTTTCCATAATAGTAATTAAAAAGGGCTTAAGCAATGCTTAAACCCTAAATATTAATTTAAGTTAAAATTACTTAATTTCAACAGTTGCACCAGCAGCTTCTAACTTAGCCTTTAATTCTTCAGCTTCAGCCTTAGAAATCTTTTCCTTAACAGGCTTTGGAGCACCATCAACAACTTCCTTAGATTCCTTTAATCCTAAACCAGTAACTTCCTTAACAACCTTGATAACACCAAGCTTTGCAGCACCAGCATTAGTTAAGATTACATCGAACTCAGTTTGCTCTTGAGCAGCAGCACCAGCACCAGCACCTTGAGCAGGAGCAGCAGCAACTGCAGTTGGATCAATACCGAATTCCTCCTTCATAGCGTCTACTAATTCTTTAATTTCAAGAATAGTCATTTCCTTTAATGATGCAATAAATTCATCCTTATTTAACTTAGCCATTTTATTTATCCTCCATTATATATTTTTTTTAATTTTAATTATTAGGCTTCTTGTCCTTTTTCAACTAACATATTTAAGCCGATAGATAATTGACTTAATGTTCCTAACATACCAGCAGCTAGTTGAGTTAATAATGTTTCGTATGATGGTAATTGTGATAATGTCTTTACTTGATCATAGCTATAAACATCACCATCAACAACACCCTTTACTACTTCGATCATCTTACAATCTTCTTCAGCAGCAACTTGGAATAAAATTTTTGCTGGAGCAACTACATCTGTAGCAGCGAAAGCAACAGCAACTGGGCCACTGAATGCGTCTGTAACATCATCATATCCACATGCCTTAGCAGCACGTGATGCAATGTTGTTCTTTATTACAGCAACATCACAACCATTTTCACGCATTGATTTACGTAGCTTTTGGAAAGATTTAACTGTTAAACCTTGATACTTAAATACAATAAGAGCAGCTGAATTCTTCATTTTTTCAGCAACTTGTGCTACTTCATTCTCTTTGCATTTAATGATTTCCTTCATTCTTACACCTCCATTTAGTTTAAATGAAAAATCTTCTTCTACCAAGGTAAAAGAAGATTAATACTTCAATGTTCCTCGGTAGGAGATTAAGGGCTTATGCCCGCCTACTGTCTTCGGCAATACTTTTTTACTTTTTGCTAATAGAATCAGCGTCAACCTTAACGCCAGGTCCCATTGTAGCTGCTACGCTAACATTCTTAACATAGCCACCCTTAATAGTTGAAGGGCGTACCTTTAATAGAGCATCATAAACTACTCTTAGGTTTTCTAATAACTTTTCAGGTCCAAATGATACCTTACCGATAGTCATTTGAATGTTACCTACCTTATCTGGACGGTATTCAACCTTACCAGCTTTAATTTCTTTTACTGCTTTTGCAACGTCCATTGTTACAGTACCAGTCTTAGGGTTTGGCATTAATCCCTTAGGGCCTAAAACACGTCCTAAACGTCCTAATTGACCCATCATATCTGGTGTAGCAACGATAACGTCAAATTCGAACCAGCCTTGGCTAATCTTGTTGATCATTTCTGCTTCGCCTACATAATCAGCACCAGCCTCTAAAGCTTCTTGTTGCTTTGCACCACGGCAAAGTACTAAAACCTTACGAGTCTTACCAGTACCATTAGGTAATACGATTGCACCACGAATATTTTGTTCAGCTTTACGTGGGTCAATATTTAAGCGGAATGCAACATCAACAGATGCATCAAACTTAGCTGTAGAAGTCTTACATGCTAATCCTAAAGCTTCTAATGCTGGATAAGCTTTTGTATTATCTACAAGCTTTGCTGCTTCAATGTACTTCTTTCCTCTCTTCATATTTATCCTCCTAAAATGTGGTCAAGCGGGATTTCCTCCCACAAGTTTTAGGCTGTTAATAACAACCAATAATTAGCCTTCTACTACGATGCCCATGTTTCTAGCAGAGCCACAAATAATGTTTGTAGCAGCTTCAATATCATTTGCATTTAAGTCTGGCATCTTCATTTCTGCAATCTCTCTAGCTTGAGCTCTAGTGATCTTTGCAACAGTATGCTTCTTAGAATTTTCAGAACCCTTTTGAATTCCAGCAGCCTTCTTTAATAAATCAGAAGCTGGTGGAGTATGTACAACGAATGTAAATGAACGGTCCTCATAAACTGAGATAACTACTGGCAATGTATATCCCATCTTATCTTTTGTAGCTTCATTGAATTGAGAACAAAATCCTGGAATATTTACTCCTGCTTGTCCTAGTGCTGGACCTACTGGTGGAGCTGGATTAGCTTTGCCGGCTGCAATTTGTAATTTAACTACTTTTACAACTTTCTTTGCCATATTTATTTCCTCCTTCTTTCAATGATGTGGTTCAACAGACTAGATATAGTCCTCCCACTCAATATACATGCACACATACGTATGCTTTTATATTATAGCAAACCAAAATACTATAGTCAAATGTTTTTTTTATATTTTTTAGTTATATTTAGCTTGCTTGAATTGAACCTATCTCAGTTTGGAAAGAACCTAAAAAAATACCTAACGCTCTCTTACATTAGGTATTTTTAATATTTTATAATTTTTTTACCTTAACTTTACCTGATAGGGTTTTAGTAAATCTCTTACAAGCTTCTGTTGCATCCTCATTACCATTTTGACTTGATAAACGATACCATCTAAACGCATCCTCAATATTAATAGAAGATACACCAATACCACGTTCAAGACAATCACCTAAACGATACATAGCATAGGGATCTCCAAGTTCTGATGCCTTTGTCCACCAATTCTTTGCTTGAACTAAATCTTGATCTATATTATTATCTGTAGGATCAGTTAATATTTCTGCTAAATGAATCATAGCATTAACATTACCATCATTTGCTGATTTTGTCCACCAGGATACTGCAGTTAAATCATTCTTAACAATACCATCACCTAAATGATAACATTCAGCAAGATTATTTTGAGCCTCAGCATTACCTGCGTTTGCAGCCTTTGTCCACCAAAATATTGCTTTCTTTATGTCTTGAGGAAGTCCATTACCTCTAGCATATCTATTACCCATTTTTAATTGAGCATTAACATTATTCTGTTGACAAGCTAATTCATAATAATGAAGTGCAAGTTCTGTACACTGCAAAGTACCATAACCATCAGCATAATAATCTGCTATTTTTTCTTGACAGAATGGGTCTCCTGATTCAGCACCTGCTAAATATAATCTAGCTGCTCCTTTAATTTTACCTAAATTTTCATAGCATATAGCAGCATCACGTTCTGCTTCTACAATACCAGACTTTGCTGCATGAACAAGCCATTGTGCTGCTCTAGGAATATCCTTATCAACACCCTCACCCTTCATATAGGCAAGTCCTAAATAATATTGACTTAATGGATGAGCATATTTTGCAGCTTCAGTAAACCAAGAAACTGCTTGAATAGAATCTTGATAAGTACCTACTCCCTCTAAATAACATAAACCTACCATATAACTAGCCTCTGTTACTTTATTAGTTGCCGCAACCATATAATATTGAAAAGCTCTTTTAGGATTTTTAGGCATTCCTTTTCCATAATATAATAAGTCAGCTAAATAATAACAAGCTGTGAAATTCTCTTGGTCATTTTCAACAACTTTTTCTAATAATAATCCAGCATCCTTAAATTTTTCCTCTTCATATAGTTCTACTGCTCTTTTATATACACCACGATATTGATTTATCTCATACTTAGCCATAATGTTAGCTCCTTTATCGTATATTCCATATTTATATTTTATAAGAAATGAAAAAATAATACAAGTATAAAGAAAAATAGGATTCTATTTTTATTAATAAAATCCTATTAAAACCTAGTTTTTCTTCTCTTCACTTATAAATTCATATAAATTTGTAGCTAGTTCTTTTTTAGTGGTTGCTTCAAGTGAGGCAACTCTAACAGTGACTCTTTTGCTACCAAACTCTATTGTAATAATATCTCCAACCTTAAGCTCCTTTGAAGGCTTTGCAATATTATTATTAACATAAATTCTCTCAGCTTCAGCAACCTCTTTAGCCAATGTTCTTCTTTTTATTAGCCTTGATACCTTTAAATATTTATCTAATCTCATTATTCATCCTTATTTTCGGTATTAGTATAATCAGTAGCCCCCATAGATAAATCTACATCACTAGATTTATTTGAATTATTTTCATCTTTAGACGCAGTTTCTTTAATAGCTTCATTTTTCTCTTCTATTTTAGGAGCCTCACTTGCTTCCTTAGCTCTTTTTTCCTCATACCAAGAAATAATACCTGTTTCATTAATTTCATCAATTTCTGATTTAGTTAATGTTTCAATTTGAAGAAGATAATAAGCAATTCTTTTTAATAAATCAAGATTTTCAAGAATAACACTTTTTGCCTTAGCATAACACTCTTCAATAATTCTTCTTGTTTCTCTATCAATTTCTAATGCAACTTGATCTGAGAAGTTCTTATCTTTAAGATAATCTCTTCCTAAAAATACACTGCCATTAGGTTGTTCATATTGAACAGGTCCTAAATCAGACATACCATATTCAGTTACCATAGCTCTTGCAAGCTTTGTTGCGTTTTGGAAGTCATTTGAAGCACCTGTTGAAACTTCATTAAACATAATTTCTTCTGCAACTCTACCACCTAAAAATCCAGTAATAGAATCAAGAATTTCTGTTCTAGTTGAGAAATAAGTTTCTTCCTTAGGCATCATTAAGTTATAGCCTCCAGCTTGACCTCTTGGAATAATAGTTACCTTTTGAACTACTGCTGCATTTTCAAGCTTTAATCCGATTACCGCATGACCTGCTTCATGATAAGCAACGAGATTTCTTTCACGTTCAGTATATTTCTTACTTTTCTTAGCTGGTCCCATCATGACTCTATCAATAGCCTCATCAATATCCTGTGTATTAATAACCTTACGATTACTACGAGCAGCAAGTAATGCAGCTTCATTTAATAGATTTTCAATATCAGCTCCACTAAAGCCTGGAGTTCTTTGAGCAATTTCAGATAATTTTACATTAGGATCTAAATGCTTATTTCTAGCATGAACCTTTAAGATTTCTTCACGGCCTACTACATTAGGGTTACCAATAGTAATCTGACGGTCAAAACGACCAGGACGAAGTAATGCAGGGTCTAAAACATCAGGACGGTTAGTAGCAGCCATAATTATAATACCAGTATTACCACTAAATCCATCCATTTCAACTAGTAATTGGTTTAGGGTTTGTTCACGCTCATCATGTCCTCCACCCATACCAGCACCACGTTGACGTCCCACTGCATCAATTTCATCAATAAAAATTATACATGGAGCATTTTCCTTTGCGGTTTTAAACATATCACGAACACGAGATGCACCAACACCTACAAACATTTCAACGAAATCAGAACCAGAAATTGAGAAGAATGGTACACCAGCTTCACCAGCTACAGCCTTAGCAAGTAATGTTTTACCTGTACCTGGAGGACCAAATAAAATTACACCCTTAGGTACTCTTGCGCCAATTTCATTATATTTACGAGGATTCTTTAAGAAATCAATAATTTCAACAAGCTCTTCTTTTTCTTCATCACATCCCGCAACATCTTTAAATGTTACAGTTTTACCTTTAGCAAGCTTAGCAGTTGATTTAGCAAAATCAAATGCATTATTACCACCTTGAGATTTTAACATTCTCATCATAATTAATACGAATGGGATACCTATAATCAAATATGGTAGGAAAGATATCAATATTGATAACCAAATATTTTCAGAAATAATTCCTAATTCCACTACCACCAATGGATTACCCTCAGAATTAACAGAACCCATTAATAGTTCAAGCTGACTAGTCATTACATTACATTGAAATTTCTTAGTTTTATCAGAACCCTCAGGCTTATATGTACCTGTAAGATTATACATATTATAATTTTCTCCACCGATAGGGGTTGCAGTAATTTGAACACCATCCTTATCAGCTTCGATTTTACCTTTTTCAACATAATATATTAGCTCATTATAATTTAATGTATCCGTTGCAGGCTGAGATAAATAATTAATCAAGGTTATTACACCTATAATTGCCATAATAATAAAAAGTGTAAAAAACCAATCAAACCTTATTCTAGGCTTTTTTTCTTTATTATCTTTATCTTGCATAAATTACCTCCTATTATTTTGAATATACTTCCTCTTTTAATACACCAATATAAGGAAGGTTTCTATAATATTCATTATAATCTAGTCCATATCCAACAACAAATTCATTGGGAACAAGTCCACCAATATAATCTGCCTCGATATCAACCTTTCTTCCCTCTGGTTTATCTAAAAGAACACATATTTTAACACTTGAAGCATTATTTTCTATTAAAAGTCTCATACATTCTTTTAAGGTTCTACCAGTATCTAAAATATCATCAACTAAAATTACATCTTTGCCACTTACATCAGGAAAGCTACCTAAAACATTAATTTTGCCAGTTGATTCCTTACCACAATAAGAACTTACCTTAATATATGAGGTAGTACAATATACATTGATATATTTTAATAGATCACACATAAATGGTACACAACCATTTAATAACCCAATAAATAAAGGTTTTTTACCTTTATAATCATTATTAATTTCATTAGAAAGTTTTTCAAGCATCTTCTGAATATCTTCTTGTGAAATTAATATTTTTTTAATATCATTATTCATAAATAACCTCGCAAATCAAATATAAATCTCCATTATGCTTTTGATTATAAACATCCTTTGACTTAATATAATCATAAATCCATAGGATTTTACCACTATTATCTAATATAATTGGAACATTATCTCTTTCATTTAGTGGAACCTTATTATCAATTAAGACTCTACTAATCTTTTTTGTTCCAGCTAAAGCTTCAATATAATCTCCAGATATTCTATTTCTAATTTTTAATGGCAATTCCAGATTATTATAGCACAATTTGATATACTTTGCATTATTTATAGGTTTATTTTTTGAAAAATAAAACTTATATTTATTACAAAAAATACCTATATCATCAATATTAATTTTTATTGAATTTTCTTGATTACATTTTCTCTTATCAATATATGCATAATCATAGGCTCTTATGAATAAATAATCACTTTCTAAACTAAATTCCTTATAACCATTATTATTATCTAATAATGATAATAGCTGTAAAATAATATTATTATTCTTCCTAATATTATTTTTTTCTAGCAATAAAGATATAATATCCTTTTTTAATGCAATATCTAATACTTTAAAACTATTATATTCAATTTTATTATGATTATTATTTAAATAATCTATACTATTTTTTCTAATAAAATCAAACGCTTCATGTGCTTGGATAGAATATTCAATAATTTTTTTATTTAAATCATTACATTCTTTTTTTAATAAGGGTACAATATGATGTCTAATTCTATTTCTTAAAAAAATATCTTCTTGATTTGATGAATCCTCAAAATATTCATAATTATTTTGTTTAGCATAATTATAAATTTCTTCTTTTGATACACATAATAATGGTCTAATAGTTTTGTAATATCCATCAAAGGATTCAACTGCAATGCCACCATAACCATATAAATTACTACCTTCTAATATTTTCATCAAAACTGTTTCAATTTGATCATCAGAGTGATGTGCCGTAGCAATTATATTAGTATGATATTTTTTTGATATCATTCTAAAAAAATCATATCTAGCATTATGAGAATCATTATGGAAATTATCTACTCCATCATAATGATAATCTAATAATTCAAAAGGAATATTTAACTTATTAGCCAATTCCTTCATTTTAATCGCTTCTATTTCAGATTCTTTTCTTTTATGATGATTAACATGAGCCAATATAACCTCATATCCTAAATCATATAATATATGAAGTAAGCATACTGAGTCTGCACCTCCTGATACAGCACAGATAACTGGTAAATCAATATTAATATTGTTTTTTAATATAAAATCTTTAACAGTCTTAAGCATATTCTTCCCTCATTCGCTACAAATTATATAACAAACAATTAAAAAAGAAAAGAAAAGCATATCAAAAAATATGCTTTTCCATAATTTTACATTTTTTCCCACAGTTTATTATGTATTTATTTCATAATAAATCTAACTATTTTTTAATATAAATCTTTATAATGCTGATATCTCATAGGTAAATTAAGACCGGTTGTTGAGATTAAATGTGAAGGCAAATTTAATAATAGTTTTCAATCTGATGCTGCGTATGATGGTATCTATAGAAAATCATTAATTGCATATTTATGACGAGTTTTACTATCAGTTATTACTGCAGCTAAGGTAGTTTCACTTCCTATACAACAGGTTGTAAGAATTGCAAGCTTAAATACTGTTTGAAAGCATCTTACATATATTTTATAAAATAGATTTATATAATTATTCCTCATGTTTCTTTTTATATTCTTCAAGATTATTTACAATAATATCTAAAGATTTATACAATATTTTAGCTTCATTTTCTAGAATACCATTACTACATCTTCTAAATATCTTATAACACTTTTCTGTAACTATTTTAGCAAGATTTTTTCCCTTTTAAGTAAGAACGATTACTGTTTTATATCTTTTTTTATCATCAGTAGATAAAAACTCTACTAACATACGTTCTTCTAATATTTTAATATTTCTATAGATTGAGGCTTTATCCTCACAACATAGATTTACTAGATCTTTTGAGGTTAAATTTTCATAATTATACAAATAATATAAACAGGCTACTGAAATACTATTTAGATCATAGTTCTTCATTTCATTTGATTTTATTTGAAATATCATTCTACTTATTTTAATTATTCCCCCTGTAAATTCTTTAAATCTATCCATTTTTCATCACTTTTAAATATATTACTATTAACTTGTTGATATTTAAACTAGTATTTGCAAAAAAGAAAGGACATGGATAATACCATGTCCAATCAAGGAGTTTGAGGAAATCAATTTAGAATTAATGATTATCTAAGATGATTTCATAAAATTTTATCAAATTACAATGAAATAATTATTCAGCACTAGCTGGAGTTAATTCATAAGTGATTGATAATTCAGTTAATCTAACTTGAGCAGTATTTGATAATTCTAAAGATGTATCATTGATTTCATATACACCATTAGTACCAGTTACAGTAGTAGAACCAGCCTTAACAACTAATTTTTCTAATGAATATTTTCCAGTACCTGCAGATGATTTACAATAGATACTCTTTATAGTACCTGAAACATCACTCTTAAATGAAATTGTTATAGTATCACCACTATAAAATTTAAATAAATCTGTTGAAAAATTTGAAATATTATTATTAGTAGCATTAACATAAACCAAATCAAAAACGTTACTATCTAAACCAAATAAACTATAATTTGATGCATTATTACCACTAGCTAAATTCTGTGTATCTGATGTAGGAAATACTAAACTTGTAGTCACAATACTAGAATATTTAGCAGTTACAGTAATTGTAGTTTCTTCTGAAACATAAGCTGTACCAGAAGCAACAACAATCTTAAATGTTTGAGTTAATGCAGTTTCGACTTGAGGAGCAGTAACAGTGATCTTGCCATCAGCATAAGTGATGATGGCAGTTTCAGCTGTATCAACTGTAACAGTTAAAGTTAAATCATAAGGATTTTCTAATGTAACTTCAGTATTAGCAGTAAACTCATTTTCAAATTGAGCCTTAATTGCATTAAGAGTCTCATTTACTTTTTCTTCTGGAGTTAATTCCTTTTGTACTGGTTGTTCAAATACATAGAATTGTGAATTAGTATTATAAAGTGCTGAAGCACCTACAACTGTATAAGTTTTTCCAACTTCAAGAGCTAATGTTATACCCTGTGAATATAAAGCTATTGAAGTTTCACCAACTAATATAGTCTTAGCCGCAGTGGCAACACCTGTGAATTTAACAACTTGATTTTGTGTTTCTTTAGTAACTGTTGCATAATTTGTAATTGTAGAAGTAATATCCTTCATTTCAGGTTTTGTAATTGCATCAGCACCTGTTACTTCTTCTACTTCATATTTTGTAATTTCATATAATGAATTATAAATAGATAATACACCATTAATAGTATATGTCTTTCCTACTTCGAATGAAGATGCATCACCATATGCTAAGTATCCGTTACCTTCAGCATCAACTAAATAAGTATAGTAAACAGTGTCTGATTTCTTACCAATATATACTACAACACCCTTAACAAATACTGAAGCTCCATTTTCAGAAGCTACATATTGTGCGAATGTCATAGGATCAAATGAATTCTTTACTTGAACCTCATCAAATGTAATAGTAACAGGATCAACACCTTCTTTTGTAGCTGTAGCTACTAAAGTAAACTTTTGTAAAGAATCAGTTGGAGTGATGGTTAATGCACCTTCAGAAATTGTAGCACCAGTTGAGCCTTCAGCAAGTGCGTAAGTAATTGCGAAATCCTCATATCCTTCTAGTGTAGCAGGAAGAGTTACTGTTGTTTCTTCAGTATACTTTTCATTTAAAGCTACTTTTGATTTTAAAGCAGAACCAATATATTGTACTTTTTCAGAATCAGTAAATGGTACAATTGCTAAAACATTTCCTCTTAACTTACCTTTTGAGCTAGTAGAATTCATGTAGAATAATACTCTAATTACACTTCCCTCTTTACCCTTTAATAAAGACGCATAATTTTTAGTTTCACTTGAAATTGAACCAGAGAAATATTCATTAAATGATACTTTTGAAGTTTCGTAATTTACATCCTCAATTGCATATGTACCATAATCATTTACATATACTAATACAGTCATTTCATATACATTACCTACTGCAGCAGTACCTAATGCATTAACTTCAACAATGGTCTTATCTTTTACTGCTGCAGAGAAATCTGCATCCTTTGATTCAGTTATTACTTGAAGCTTTGACGGATTAGCTAATTGCTTAGCAGAACTATGTTCACCAACTTCAGCACTGAAATAAACTTCATTACCAACCTCTACTGTTGCGGCAGTAGTTGAACCAAATACATAAATAGTACCAGTTGAATCTGTTAAATAGAAACCAGCTCTATATTCTGCATCAGTTGTACCAGATGCATATAAGAAGCCTGTAACAACTCCATATGCTTCAACTGCTGTACCAGTAGCTAAAGTCTTTATTTCTGCAATAGTAGTAGAATGATCTTCTAATGCTTTAACAGTAACCTTAAAATCTTTTGTCAATGTATAATCATCTAAAATAGCTGTTGCAGTAATTGTAACCTCTACATCTTGGCTACCAAATGTAGGCTGAGTTACTGTTAAAACTCCTCCATTTACTGTAATTACATCAGCATTACTAGATGTATATGCTAATGTAACACCACCAATACCAGTAGTTGCTAGAGTAATACTTGCAGTATTAATCTCTGATTGAATAGACAATTGATCTAATGCTGCTTGCATTACCTCTTTTGCTTCTTCAGCAGGATCTACTGTTGAAGGAGTAGTTGTTGGAGCACTTGGATTACTAGTAGGTGTACTAGTAGGTGTACTAGTTGGAGTGCTTGGTGTAGTAGTTGCTGTTTGAGTTTGACTTGGAGTTGATGGAGTAGTTGTTGGTTCTTCTGTAGTTCCACAAGATGCTAAGCCAATAACAGCACCTAAAGAAATTAAACTAATTAATAAATTTTTCTTTTTCATATTTTTTTCCTTTCTTTTTTTATGAATAAAGCATATTATGCTTGATTCCAATATTAAATTGCTTTAATTTCGTCAACAATTGTACCATTTAGGTTTCTATTGCCAACTAAAATTTGATAGCTTGGATATGCAAATGGAACTGTATAATCTTCATTTGCAAAAATACTTAGGATACCAGTAACCTTATATTTTTTTCCAGTTGTAAAAGAACTCTTGTCATATGAAGGAGCTAAAGCACCATTAACACGTACCTGAAGACAATCAGGACTATAACTCATTGTTACTTCTTCTAAATTAGCTTTCACATCACTTGATAAGTTTGCATATTCTGTACTTGAATAAAACTCAAGTTCTTTTGTGGTATTATTAACATAAGCTAATTTGAAATCCTTCATAGCATTTGAATCAGTTAATGAATAATTGTTATTTTTGTCATATGAGCCAATTGATCCTAAATTTAAGGTGTAGGTTACTAATTTACCTAAATGACTCTTAATTTCTGTAAATGACATACCATCAATATTAATTGCTTCAGGCATAGGTACAACTTCATTTGGATCAGTTACAAGTGAGAATGTAGATGTTTTAAATACAACATCTGACATTTGATATTGGCCACCATATTCACATAAACGACCACGAATTCTAATTGTATCACCAACATTGTAAACATCAGAAATTGAATTACCATTAATACCCATATAAATATATAATGGAGTACCTTGTTTATCCTCAATATAGAAATTGCTTCCTATATATCTAGTAATAACTCCTGTTAATTCTACATAAGTACCACGAGTCATTAAGGTATCAATTTGTTTAATTGCTTCAGTAATAGATAACTTAGTAGGATTCTTTGAATAATCATAATTTGGATCTGTTTCACCTTGAACACGTAAATCAGTTCCAGTTTTTGCCATACGATTTCCAGCTTCAAAGAATAATTCACTTAATAATAACGAACCATATCTTTTTGTTGTTTCACCTGATATTGAATCGGTTACAGTATCATATCTACCATATAATAATGGTTCAGTAGATTTTTTAGCATAATATCCAAATCTTGAAGTTTTAAAGAAGACACTTTCAGTATAGCATTCTTCTATCATATCTAATTGATATGAACGATAATTACTTAAATTTTCAGGATCTTGTCCTTGTGGACAATACCAAACAAGAGCTAACCAACGAGTACCATTTGAATCTAGTCTTGTTGAATAATTTCTTTCAGCATCATTATCGGTTCTAATATCTAAGGCATCAACAATAATACCTTCTGCATTCTTTAATAAGCTCTTACAATAATTAGATGCAGCCTTACCCCATGGATCAATTGATGAAGTAGATTCTGGTGTATCAATACCAGTAAAACGAATAGTAACATATTCATATGATTTACCCGCTACTGTATAAGTATCTCTTTCACCATTATTTAAATAAAACACTGCTGTATCGCCATCTGTAACGGATTTTAATTCCATTTTAGCAATACCATCTGCAATAAAATTACCACTTAATTTACCCTTACTATCCTTACTGATTGTAGGATTTAGAACTCCAAGATTTAACTTATTTGAAAAATAATGATCATATGGGGCTTCCTTATCAGCAGGAACATCATAGTATGCCGCACCTGGATTAACTACAGGAGCAGTTGTTGTAGGAAGCTTTGTTGTACTAGTAGCAGATGTTGGAATACTAGTTCCACTAGTTGATAAATCTACTGAAGGAGTTTCATTATTACATGAGGCCAAAGTAAAACCACATAATATTGCTAAAGATATAATTCCTAATTTTAATTTTTTCATATAATCACAATCCTAGTCCATATTCTTTTCTAGCTTAATTCTTGATTTAGCTAGTTCATTATAGAATGCAGTCATTGCTTGATCAAATGTCTTATTATATAAATACATATCGTTTACACAAGTTTCTAGATTATCACGAACAACAGATGAACCATTAAATGCTGGATCTGTATAATAATAATCAATTTCTGCAATTGCGGAATTAATACCCTTAGAAACTGCTGAATTTTGTAAATAGAACATCTTGTCATCAGCATTTGTTAATTTTGATAAATCCCAGCTTGCACAATCTAATAATCTCTTGAAATCAGCTGATTCTCTTGCTGAATTACGAACAGGTAAATAACCAGTTGAAGTTGAAAAGAATACTTGATTTTCAGCATTTGATAAATATTTAGTTAATAACCAAGCTGCCATCATTTGATAATTATCTGATGCCTTACTTAATATCGCAAGATTAGTACCTTGTTGAATAACTGCTTGAGTATCTGTAGCACCATAACCCTTTTGAGGTACTGTAGTAGTTTTTAATTCATAATTCTTAGAATCATTATTCTTAACACCTGCAGTAGAACCAATTGAAATAAAGGCTTTTCTTACTGCCATATATGAAGAACCATATGAACCTGTACCACCTGCTTGAGGGAATTGGAATAAATTATTCTTAGCTTGATTTAAGAAATAAGTTTGAGCCTCATAATTTGATTTATTATATGCAGTAACTACACCAACACCATTAGAATTAATCATAGTATATTTACCAGTACCACCCCATTGACGAGATGTTGTAATAAAGAAATTTGATTGGCTATCTACATATACTGGATATTTCATATCAGAATCTACATTATATGTACCGCCATTATGAGTATAAGAAATAGTAGATTTATTGCTAACAATATATTGACTTACCTCAAATAACTGTTCCCAAGTAGGATTATCCCATGTACCTTTTTCTGATAACCAGCCCTTTGACTCTAAAATTGGATCAACTACATTTGAATTATAATACATAATTTCAGTTGATTTATTAAAAGGGATACCAGCAACAGAAGTTTTTCCTTCAATAAGCATTTGAGTTTCTTCCCAATATGATTTAACAAAATCATTTGAAGTTGTAGTAACGCCTTCTAATGCTATATCAGGGTTAGTATTATATACATATGAATCTAATGGTAATAATAAATTTTGTTTAATATAATCAGCAAAATGGTCTGGATAACCTAATACAAGTGTAGGAATAGAACCACTATCTGCACCTAGGTTAACAGCACTACGAAGCCCATCATAGCCTCCGCCCTTATTAACGATATTGACATCAATATTGAAGCCCTTATCAGTCATTTCAGATTCAAAATTTTCAACAAGCTCAATTAGTGGGGCAGATACTGCATCACCAAATGAATGCCAAAAATCAAATTTAACTGATTTACCATTTTTTAATTCATTATAAACACTTGTTAAGGTTTCATCCTCTACAGGAGTAATTGTAGTTTGACTGTTTTGATTTGATGTAGCTGAAGAGTCTGAACTACCATTTGAAACCTGTCCACATGATGCAAGTGTAACACCTAAAGCCATTGTCATGGCTGTTGTGAAGAATATCTTCTTTTTCATTTTATTTCTCCTTTTTTATCCTTTTATACCAGAACGAGATACACCGTTCATAATATACTTCCTAAATACGATAAACGCAATTAATAATGGTAATGATACAAGTAGCATACCAGCCATTACGTAGTTTGTATTTACTAAACCTGAATCATTTCTAAACATTTCCATTATACCATTTGTAACAAGATTCATTTCCTTTCTACTTGTTACTGTACGAGGCCAAATATAAGCATTCCAGCTACCAATCATTGAAAGAATGGTAATTGTAATAATATTTGGTCTAGCAATAGGGATCATAACCTTCCATAAATAACCAAAGTCAGTTACACCATCTACTTTAGCAGCATAATATAATTCATTAGGAATTTGTCTGAAATTTTGTCTTAAGAAGAAGGTATAAAATACACTAGTAATAAATGGTACTATTAACGCTGTATAGGTATCTAGCCAACCAAAATTCGCAACAGTAGTAAAGTTTGTAATAATCATCATTTCACCAGGAATCATCATTGTAGCTAGTAATATTGAGAATATCAATTCTTTACCTCTAAATTGTAATCTAGCAAAGGCAAATGCTGCAAGAACTGTAATAATTACAGTTAATATTGTTGAAACCGTACCTACTAATAAGGTATTTCCCATATAACGCCAAATCATCGAATATTTTTCATCTGTAAAAAATATACTTAAATTAAATGTCCATTCCTTTGGAAATAATCCTTGTGCTACTGTAGTATCTTGAATTTCAGCAGTTGATTTAAATGCTGAGAAAACCATCCACATAAATGGAATTAATGTAAATAATGCAAAGAAAGTTAATACTAAATATAGAATAATATCTTTAATTAATTTTGCTGCTTTATATCTTCTTTCTTCACTTACACTATTAAAATATCTTTCTTCCATTGGGCACCTCCTAGTAATGAACACGTTTCTTATTATATAGCATTTGGAATCCAGTCACTATCATAATAAGTATGAATAATACTACTGCAGATGCAGAAGATACAGGAAGTAATTGCCATTGAGAAGCACCAGTAACCTGATTGAAGCTATTATAAATATATCCGACAGCAGTCATGAATTGTGAATCACTACCACTACCCATTGTATCACCATAAATAGCTACAATAGATGAATATGCTTTAAAGGCACCAATTAATGACGTAATTGTTATATATAAAACCATTGGTGATAATAATGGTAGAGTAATTTTTCTAAATACTCTCCATTTAGAAGCACCATCTAGCTGAGCAGCTTGATAATATTGCTTATCAATACCTTGAATACCACCAACAAATACCAAAATCTTAAATGCTAGTCCATTCCAAATTGTATAAGTAATAATAACAATCGCACCAGCCCACATTGCAACTGTTTTATCAGTTAAACCTTCAATAGGTATATCTCCTATCCAGTTAATTGCTGCATTAAACATTCCATTTATTAAACCATTCCAAGAGAAAATTGAAGCAAATACCATACCAAATGCAATACCATTAGTAACATAAGGTAGGAAGAATATTGTTTGGAAAATACCTCTTAAAGGTTTAATTGAACATAGCGCAACAGATATTAATAATGCGATAATAATTGAAAGTGGAACTGAGATTACTGCAAGTAATACAGTAAAGGCTACAGCACTCCAAAATGATTTATCCTGAAGTACAGGAATTTCCTTACCCCATTCCCAAGCCTCCATAGAAGGATTATAGGCTGGGTCAAAATAAGCACCAAAACCCCAACCAACAAAATCATTGATTCCTGATGGAGCATCTGGATATACTTTGAATGAAGTAATTATTGTATTAATAATTGGATAAAATGTAAATAACGCCATTAGAAGAAGCATAGGTGCTAAGCATATGGCTGCTTTCCATCCATCCTTTTTCCATTCAAGCATTATTTAATTCTCCTTCCTTGATCATCAAAGATATAATATCTTGTTAATGAGAACTTATAGGAATTTCCTGGTTCTACTAAAATTCCAGAAGGAACAATACATTTAAATGTTTGATTTAAAATACCAGGTAATCTAAAGACAACAGTTTTATCACGGCCTATATATTCAACAAATTCTACATCCATTTGATATTTTCCGTCTTCTTCTATTCTAAAAAATTCTGGACGGAATCCTAAATGAACTGATTCTGTATATTCAACTCCTAAAGAAGTTTCTAATGAATCCACAAATTCTTGAGTACCAAAATTAACATGTCCATCATTATATTTAGCCTCAACAATGTTAATTGGAGGTGTACCTAAGAATTTAGCAACAAATTCGTTAATTGGTTCATTATAAACATCCTGAGGAACTCCAATTTGTTGAACAACACCAAAGTTCATAACAACAATCTCATCAGAAATACTCATTGCTTCTTCTTGATCATGAGTTACAAAAATAGTAGTAATTCCTGTTGTTCTTTGAATTCGCTTAATCTCTTCTCTTGTTTGTAAACGTAAACGAGCATCAAGATTTGATAATGGTTCATCTAGTAATAATACCTCAGGCATTTTAACTAAAGCACGTGCAATGGCAACTCTTTGTTGTTGACCACCTGATAGTTGACTAGGCTTACGATCCATATAATCCTCAATACCTACAAGCTTTGCCATTTCTAATGCTTTCTCATAAGCTAACTGTTTTGGTTCTTTACGACTTAATAATGGAAACATTATATTCTCAGCTACACTTAAATGTGGATATAATGCGTAATTTTGGAATACTAATCCAATACCTCTTTTTTCTGGAGGTAGGTGAGTAACATCTCTATCTCCAAACATAATTTTTCCATCTGTAGGTAAATGTAGTCCTGCAATCATATATAATGTTGTAGATTTTCCACATCCTGAAGGTCCTAGTAAACCAATAAGCTTTCCATCAGGTACATCAATATTAATATGATCTACCGCAACTACCTTTTCTTGAGGAACTCCTCTTTTTTTCTTTCCTTGTTTATCAAATTCTTTTGTTAAATCAATTAGTTTTACTTCCATATTTATCCTCCATTACTAATATTTTAGCTCATAAAACTTTGTATCAACAAATTTTTTATTATCTTCACCAGTAACCTTAACACCATCAACTAAATAGCCCTTAGTAGGTCCAAATCCTGTTACAGTAATTTCATTTTTTCCATCATCTGATAAATGAATAGTACCCATAGTACCATTGTAATATAAATTCTTTGTTTGCTTAATTTTTGATGTCGCAAGAATTCTTGATACGAAGGTTCTTGTTGGGTGAGCCTGTGCACTATCAAAAATATTATCTGAATAAACTATTGCGGCAGAAACTACAGCTATTTCTGGATTTACATAATTTAAGAATGAAGCGGAATTAGAATTTTTACTTTGAGCTCCATGATGACTAGCTTTATAAACTGTCATATTTTGAATATCTTCTTTTTCTAAATAGCTTTCATAATTACCAGAAATATCACCAGTATATAGATAAGTGTGGTCCTTAAATGTGAGTTTAACAACAACTGAATGCTCATTTTCATCATTACAATCACTATGAAGCTCAGTGCCACTTTCCTGATAAGCACCTGTATTTAATACCTCTAAAGATAAATCATCTGAAAACTTATATAGTTTAGAAGCTCCATTTTTTAGATTCACACAATCATAAGCTGAATAATAATCACAATTTGAATAATAGTTACGATATCTTTCATAGCCATAATCTGTATTTCCACCAGTATAGCCATAATCAATAATTAAATCTACATCAGTAATAGAATTTAATGCACCTGTCGTAAAACCTCCCAAATGGTCTTGATGACCATGAGTTGCAATTAATACTTCGAGTTTATTATCTAAGCATTTATCCTTTAATATATTATTGACATTAGCCCCATCATCTTGTTGTCCTGCATCAATAAGCATATCAAAATCACCAGAATGAATATAGATAGAATCTCCATATTGATATATCATTTCAAGAACGTAAGTATCTAACTTATCTCCAACATTTGTGTAATATTTAGTACCTGAGGATAAATCAAATTGATGAATTTCAAATGTATCATAGCTTATTGTAATTTCTCTTATAGCCTCATTGTAATAAGACCCAAAAGCCAATGATGCATCAATAGTAATTTTTGATAACCCATCTTTACTAAAATCTAAGGTAGCCTTTAATAAACAAGGATTATAATTATATTTTGTGCCAAAATCAATATTAATATTATCGAATACATTTTCAAATCTTGTAACATCATTAGTTAATGTAATTTGAAATGATGTAGAAGTCTTTTTTTTATAATTTAAAGTTGAATCTAATAAATTAGATATGCCAACAGTTCTAAATATATCATTAGTTTCATAATAATTTTTTACACTTGAATCATTTGATAATTTATAATAAAAAGAATTATCAGAATATTGAAGGGTTCCTTCACTTGATAATGAAGAAAATTCTCCATAGTAATAATTATTATTTAAATCAACATTTGTAGTTCTTGAAGCTAAATAGATATTATTATCCTTTGAGACTTTTGTCTTTTCAATTATAGTAGCGTATTTAATATTCTTTAGCTTTATAAATTCATTTTCTAAAGAAATATTAATATCTGTAGATGTAGTAATATTTTCTAAACTTGTTGAAGGAATATTTGTAGGGATACTAGTTGTTTCATTTATTGGTATACTTGTACTAATATCAGTTGAAATATTTGGACTAGAGCTACTAGCTTTATTAAAATTGAGATTACAGCCTGTCAGTAAGAAAACTAAGCATACTAAAAGAGCAGTAAAAAAACTTTTTTTCATTTAAAAATCTCCGTTGTTTCAAAATTCTTCTACTATATTTTATCAATATTTATTAGTAAAGTAAACACAAAAATTGACATAAAAATACATAAAACACTTTCCTGAATAAAAATGTTCTTTAAAATATATGGTTGGTAGGTGGTTTTTCCATCTCTTAAAATATATGGTTGGTGAAATTGAAAAGAAAAACCTCCATGTTATATAATGTTATTGGCAAATAACTTTTTAAAATTAAGGAGACTTTTCATATTGTAGTATAATCCCTATTCTGAGGAATTAAAATATGAAAGGCTTGAATTTATTATTGAAGAACTTAGACGCAATACTAAATATTTACTATACAAGCTTGATGCCAGACTGATTAACACTTGTCCTAAGTGCAATTCTAATAATACTATAAAACATGGTATTCGAAGAAGAAAGATTGAAATAAGCTTATTACTCATTATTAAATAGATATTACTCTAGAATATTCTAGATTTAAATGTAAAGATTGTCTTTCTGTATTCTCTGATGATGCTTCAAAGTAGAGACTACGATTATAAAACGAAAAAAATTAATATTTAAAAAGTTATTTGGCATATAAAAATTTTATATCAAAAAGCACAAATTAACCAAAAACTTTATTATATAAATCTAATCCATATGCTGTTTTTCAGGCATTCCCTTTAAAATTCTATAGGTTCTAGATTTATCCTCTTTTCTTTCAGCAACTAAGAATTCGACCTTCTTATCCTCTTTTGTTTTGAAATAAGGAGGATTACTTATAATTACATCTACAGGATCATTTTTATAAGTAATAATATCTCCACAAATAATTTCTGTATTCTCAATATAATTTAATTCCATATTTCTTTTGGCTAAGACAACACCTTCAGGGTTTATTTCAAGCCCAATTAATTTCTTTGGGTGAAATAAATTAGCATCCTGATTTGTTCCCAATCTAATACAGTATCATTTCTATAAATGTTTAAGAATTCACCTAAAACGAAGGTATTAATTCTTAGCATTGTATCATCCTGATATAATTCAATTTCTGGATGATTTGATAAATAATCCTTTGTAATCATAATATCCTCTTTTAAAATAGTTTTCTTTAATATAATTTTAAAGCATAATCTTTTTTTTAAAATGATATAGAAAAAAAGCCGATTTGAATCAAATCGACTTTTCCCAAATTAATATGTTTTTCTTATGATATCCATTGGGCTCTTTCTCAAATAATTATATAGTGGAATAACACCCATAGATATAGTAAATAAGAATGTAAAAGCTAAAAGCAATATGGTTTGCCAATTCATAGCAAATAAAGCTATATATCCTATTCCTTCCTTCATTAAAAGATTATTTGTAACAATACAAACCGCGATAATTACAATAACTGCAATAGATAGGGTTATTAATGCAATGAATATAATAGAAATCATATACATTAAGATTATTTCCTTCCTTCTACATCCAGAAGCATATAATATACCAATTTCCTTTTTATTATCATTAATTCTATGAATAACTAGATTAATAATAGATGTAATTGTAATTAATGCAAAGATAACCGCAAGTCCAATGAAAAAATATAGCATATAGGTAATAAATGGCTCATAATCATAAGCTACGTCAAATCTTACTCCACTTAAAAGCATATTATCCTTTCTTAAGGAAACAACTGTATTGTATTTATTGCCTATATTTTGCCAATCTACCTTGCTTACAATTTTTTTACAAATATTAATATTTTCTAATCCGTGCATATTTCTATTCACATAAAAGTATTTATTGTTAGCACCAAATTGTACTTCTACACCAACAATTTTAACATTTTTTATCTCAATTATTCTGTGGTTATCCTTTATAGTGAAGGATATGGTTTCTCCTAAATGCGGTATAGCATTAACAAGAGGATTAGAATTATATATAGCAGTTTGATATTCACGATATAAATCGAGCCAATCTATTTTTACATTGAAAAGCATTTCATAGAATTCTGGTCCAAGCACAATTTCATCATTCGCTAAGGTTACTTTTTTTGTTGTATCAGATTCTTCAAATATAGATGCAAAATAACCTTCATTTGTGAAGAACTTATAATTCGATGCAGATTCATTAAAATTAATACTAATATAATTTAATTTTTTTGTTTCATCCTTCATGTCACAGGAAATAGTTGTTAAATCAGAATTAGAATAATATAAAGAATTTTTACCCAATTCTAATGAGTTAAATGTTGTTTTATTACCATATATAACTTTGTATTCATAATGAACTCTATCCAATAATGTCCTAGAGTCTCTAAGACCAATAGGAAATTCCTCAATAGTTTTTTGACTTAAATCGCTATTATAATAATTTAAATAATCTGTTTTTATAATACCTGCAATAGTATATTGAAAAATATCCTTATAATATACTTCTGTATTCTTTAAATCTAATAAATCAGAATAATTATTTATTTTATAATCATGGTCTTTACCCAATACAAAATATAAATAATAATCTGTTATATAACAAGCATTGTCCTTTAGTGGCTCCTTAAAATAGAAATCAAAGGAATGAAAAATATCTTCATTGCCTTCAATCACATAATAAATAAAACCATTAATATCATATCCATCACATTTCACTTTAGAATCAATAATAGAATTAATATCATTTAATTCATACCCATAATATTGAGTCGCAGGGAAATCCTGGGATCCCGAATTACTTACGACATATTCAAATTTATCATCTTTACTTAATTTATAATTTATATATTCAGAGCTATAGGTTAAGCATATTGCCATACAACCAATAGAAATGAAGGATAAAACAAGTAAAATAGCGGAAATAACAGTTTTAAACTTATGACTAGATAAATTATTTAATCCATAATTTAATATAGTTTTAAAGCTCATTATATTCTTTTTTATTTCTTGATTCGAATTATCTGTTAAATCATGAATTTCTTCATCATTGTCCACTTTTCCATCTTTTATATGTACAATACGATCTGCAAAACTATTAGCCAATTCCTCATTATGAGATACAACAATAACTAATTTTTCTTTAGAAATTACCTTTAATAGCTCAATAATATCTTTACTTGTATTAGAATCTAGATTCCCTGTGGGCTCATCGCAAAGTAATATTTTACTATTTTTAGCTAGTGCTCTTCCGATTGCAATTCTTTGTTTTTGCCCGCCGGATAGCTCATTTACCCTTCTATTTTCATAGCCTTCAAGACCAATTTTAGAAAGAATATCCTTAACAAGCTTATCTTTTTCTTCTTTTTCTTTTGAAGATATTACCAAAGCTAAGTTTTCGTAAACATTAAGCTTAGGTAATAGATTATATTCTTGGAATACAAAGCTTATAATATCTCTTCTATACTCCTCAAGCGATAAGGAAGAAAGAGAATTACCATCATAAAATACCTCGCCTTCGGTCATAGAATCTATACCACCGTAACAAAAAGTATAGTAAACTATAGAAATCACCATACTTCAGCCCTTAC
>CAMEJG010000024.1 GCA_945919465.1 uncultured Anaeroplasma sp.
CACCCTTCATATAATAATAGTAAGTTTTTACAAAAGTTTTTGGTTTTTTTCTAATTTTTTTAAAAAATACGAAAAATTAATGATGATATTAAAAAAGCGCATTGAAAATAATCAATACGCGTAGACTAAATTGTTTATTATTTTAAATAATTATACATTTCCTTAAGTGCACTTTTTTCAAGTCTTGAAACCTGAGCTTGAGAGATATCAAGCTCCTCTGCAATCTCCATTTGTGTTTTATCTTGATAATATCTCTTATAAATTACCTTCTTTTCTCTTGGTCTAAGCTTTAAGAAGGCCTCCTTTATCATATTATTTTTTAGAAATGTTTCGTTCAAATCCTCTTCATCTGCAATTTGATCCTCAAGTTCTATCACATCTCCACCATTATCATAAATAGGAGTTGACATACTTATTGTATCTTGTATTGCTTCTAAGGCCATTATTACATCTAAAGAATCAGCTCCTATTGCTTCACTTATTTCATTAATAGTTGCTTCTTTTTGATTCAGTTGAAAATATTTATCCTTAAAGGCAATTGCTTTATAAGCAATATCTTTAAAACTTCTACTAATTCTAATGGAACTATTATCTCTTAGGTGTCTTCTAATCTCACCTATAATCATTGGGCAGGCATAGGTTGAAAATTTTACATTATGTGATAAATCAAAATTATCAATAGCCTTCATCAATCCTATACAACCTACCTGAAATAAATCATCTAAGCATTCCTTCTTATCATTAAATCTTTTTAATATTGATAATACTAGTTTTAAATTACCATGGATCATTTCTTCTCTAGCCTTCATATCCCCATCTTTTATTCTGATTAGAAGCTCATTCATTTTCTCATTAGAAAGAGTTTTTAGCTTCGAAGTATCCACACCTGTTATTTGTACCTTACGCATTATATCTTCCCTTCCTTTTTAATATGGAAGAATGTTAGATAATTTATTCATTTTTTTTGAAATTCTAAGCTTTTATTAATTTCTATTCTAAGCTTATCCATTATTTTCTTTTCTAATCTAGAAATATAGGATTGTGAAATACCTAAAATATCAGCAACCTCCTTTTGTGTATATTCTGGAGTATTATATAATCCAAACCTCATAATAATAATTTCCTTTTCTCTTTTTTTAAGACCATTAATAGCCTTAAACATAAGCTTCTTCTTTTCCTCTTCTAAAGAAATATCTAAGGAATGTTCCTCATTTGAAGGAATAACATCAGATAGTAATAACTCATTACCATCTCCATCAATATTTAATGGTTCATCTAGTGAAACCTCTGCTTTCATTTTTGAAGCTTTACGTAAAAACATTAATATTTCATTTTCTATACATCTTGAGCAATAAGTACCAAGCTTAATATTTTTATCTGGTTTAAAGGTTTCTACCCCCTTAATTAATCCCATAGAACCAATAGATATTAAATCCTCAAGTAAAACTTTTGGTGATTCAAATCTTTTAGCTATATATACTACTAATCTCATATTATGCTCTATTAATATATTTCTTGCGGTTAAATCATTATTGACACATTGCAAAACATATTGTCTTTCCTCTTCATCTGTTAAAGGAGATGGTAATGACATTTGATTATATAAATATGCCACCTCATCATGGACACCATATACTTTTTTAATTAGCCTATATAATAACATTATTATCCCCCTAAAAGTGCTAATCCAAACATCATATTATAGCTAATATCTGCATAGGATAGATAGACATCTCTATCCTGATAGATACCATTTATCATTATTTGAAATTTATCAACCTTATATAATCTAATTTTCCCCCTTCCATTTACAGTATTACAATCTAAATATTTTACAAATTCTCCTATTTTTATTTTTTTATTTACAAATACAATAGGAATATTTTCATTTGATAATAGAAAATTTCCTGTATCGCAATATCCAATATAATGATAATATTTATCATTATCAATAATCCTAATTTTATACTCAAAATGAGTATTTCTATAATGTATTCTTTTATATGCAAAGTAGACATTAAATATGCTAAAAACTAATAATATTACAGGATATAGCATATAAGGATTATTATTTAGCCGATATATTATTCCAGCAGTCCCTCCCAATGTTATATTTAACATCCAATATATTGTTGATTCTAAAAGAGCTTTTATCATTCCTTTATTAATATAGGGTATAATTGATATTGCGAAAATAAATAAATATTTAAAGGGTTCAAGCTCATAGGGAATTAATAAATATAAAACTATGTAGATAGCATCAACAATTATTGAAATAAAAAATAGAATTAGATTTATTCTTTGTTTAAATAAATAGATTGTAATATATATAAAAATAATATGAATTAATAGATTTACAAAAACTATTTCCTCAATATATTTCATGAGAATAGTATATTTTATGTATAATGATTAATATGACAAAAAAAGAGGAATGATTTTTTTATCATTCCTCATATTTCGTGTTATTTTATTATTTAATCATGTTAACTATTGATAGAACTTCATTTGAAAGCTTAGTAAGCTTTTCATCTGCATCATTTTGTGTTGTGCCCTTAACACCATAATATACCTTTAGTTTTGGTTCTGTTCCTGATGGGCGAAGTACAAACCACATATTATCATTTAGATAATATTTAATTACATTAGATGATGGTAAATTGATCTTAGTCTTTTCATCAGTTAAAATATCAGTTTTTATTCCAAGCTTAACATCATCCTTAGTTAAAATCTTAAAATCCTTTAATGCTATATCAGTAGTTCTAAAGAAATCCATAATTCTTTGAATCTTTGCAGCACCCTCAAGGCCTTTTAGACTAATATTAGTGATTCCTTCCTTATAATAGCCATATTCTTCATATACTTGATTTAATGCATCAACTAAATCCATACCCTTTTCACGATAGTATGCTGCAGTTTCACATAGCATTAAAATAGCTTGAATTGAATCCTTATCTCTTACACAATCTGATATTAAGCAACCATAGGATTCCTCAAATCCAAATACATAAGTACCTCTATGAGTAAGCTCCATTTCTCTTGCCTTTTCTCCAATGAACTTAAAGCCTGTTAAAGTAATTTCAGTCTTTAATCCATAATTATCAGCAATTGCAATAGGTAATGTTGATGATACATTAGTTGTAAATAAATAGCCATCTGAAGGTAATGTACCTAACTCCTTACGAGTTCTACAAATATAATCAAATACTAATGCTGCAGTTTGATTTCCTGTAAATAAAACATATTCTCCATTATGCTTTACAGCTATTCCTAAACGGTCAGCATCTGGGTCTGTAGCTAATACTAATTCAGCACCGATTTCCTTAGCTAAATCAATTGCTTCATCATAAGCTTCTTTATTTTCTGGATTAGAAGTTTTTACACCTGAAAAATCTGGATCATTTGTCATTTGACATGCAAGTGGTACTACATCATATCCAACTGATTGTAAAACCTGTGGTGCAAATACCTGTCCAGTACCATGAAGTGGTGTATATACAATCTTAAAATCTTTATTTAAATTTGGTCTTAAGATAATCTTTTTAACCTCATTAATATAAACTTCATCTACTTCTTTTCCAATATATTGGATAAGCTCATGATTCTTATCATGCTCAATATTAAAATAATCTGTAATTTGATTAATTTCCTTGATTACTAAATCTGCATCCTTTGGTACTAATTGACAGCCTGTTTCATCATAAATCTTATATCCGTTATATTCCTTTGGATTATGGCTAGCTGTAATCATAATACCACCAATACAATGGAAATGGCGAACAGCAAAGCTTAGTTCTGGAGTAGGACGTAAAGACTCAAATAAAAATACTCTAAATCCTAAAGATGTTAATACCTCAGCTGACATTCTAGCAAATTCAACTGATTGATGACGATTATCATGACTTATTGCAACACCTCTACTTAAAGCAACAGGTGAAAGCTTAGATAAATAACGACCAAAGCCTAATGTAGCTTTAGCAACAATATAAACATTCATTCTATTAGTACCAGCACCTAAAATTCCTCTTAAGCCTCCAGTACCAAATTCTAAATCTGTTGTGAATGCTTCCTTTAATTCTTGTTCATTCATTGAGTCTAATTCTTTTTTTAGACTAGGCTCTAGATTCAGATTGTTTTTCCATAGTTGTACTTTTTCTAAATATTCCATATAATATAGCTCCTTCTTTAATCCTATTATATAACAAAAATACCCCTCTTTCAAGAATAAGCTTGAATAAAGGGGTATATTATCTTTAATTCTTTAAGCTATTCAAAGGAGCTGGTATTTGTCCACCACGATTAACAAATACTGATGGGTCTCCCTTTGATATTTTCATTATTGGACCATAACCTAATAAGCCACCAAAATTAAGAGATTCATTCTCCTTTTTACCTATTGCGGGAATAACTCTAACTGCAGTAGTTTTAGAATTTATCATACCTATTGCTGCTTCATCTGCTATTAATGCTGATATAACTTCTGGAGTTGTATCTCCTGGAATTACTATCATATCAAGACCAACAGAGCATACAGCAGTCATTGCCTCAAGCTTTTCTATTGTAAGCATTCCAGATTCTGCAGCTGCAATCATGCCAGCATCCTCACTTACTGGTATAAAGGCACCTGATAAACCTCCAACACGACTTGATGCCATAACTCCACCCTTTTTAACTGCATCATTTAATATTGCAAGACAAGCAGTAGTACCACAGCCTCCGCATTGTTCAAGACCCATTTCCTCTAAAATATGTGCAACTGAATCACCAACTGCAGGTGTCGGTGCAAGTGATAAATCTACAATACCAAATGGTTTATTTAGAAGCTTTGAAGCCTCAACTCCAACTAATTGTCCCATTCTTGTAACCTTAAAAGCTGTTTTCTTTATAATTTCAGCAATTTCAGCAATTGACGCATCCTTAGGAGCACTTTTTACTGCCGCTCTAACAACACCAGGACCTGATACACCAACATTTATTACTGCATCAGCCTCTCCAACTCCATGAAAAGCTCCTGCCATAAATGGGTTATCTTCAACTGCATTACAAAATACTACGAGCTTAGATGCACCTATACATTCTTGATCCTTGGTTAGCTCTGCTGCTTCTCTTATCTTTTGACCCATAAGCTTTACTGCATCTAAATTAATTCCAGCTCTAGTAGAGCCAATATTGACACTTGAGCATAGCTTAGAAGTTTCTTTTAAAGCTTTTGGAATTGAATTAATTAATTCTAAATCTCCAGGTGCAAATCCCTTTTGAACTAACGCTGAATAACCACCAATAAAATCAATACCAATATCATTTGCTACCTTATCTAAGGTTTTTGCATATAAAATCGGATCTCCCTTTGATACTCCTACAAGCATTGATATCGGAGTTACTGCTACACGCTTATTGATAATAGGAATACCATATTTTTTTTGAATAAAATTTCCAACCTCAACCAAATTATGAGCATAATTGTAGATTTTATTATAAACCTTTTCACATGATTTATTAATATCTGTATCCATACAATCAATTAAGGAAATACCCATAGTAATAGTTCTGACATCAAGATTTTGTTCTTGAATCATTTGTATTGTTTCTAAAATTTCATTATTATTAATCATATAATACTCCTAAATCTTATGCATTAAATTAAAAATATCTTCATGCATAACATTAATTTCAAGTCCCATTTCACGACCAAAGTCCTTTAACTCATCACCAAATCTAGTGAATTCAATTGTTAAATTATCAATTGATACAATCATAAACATTGTAAAGAAATTATTAACTATAGTTTGAGAAACATCGTTAATATTTGCGTTAAATTCTGCACATTTTGTTGATACTCCAGCAAGGATACCTACCTTATCCTTACCAACTACTGATACTACTGCATTCATATATAATCTAACCTCCCAAATTCATGCTAGTAAATAGATAAAATAATATATTGAAAAATAATATATTGATATATTCATAGCAAATAAGCCAACACTAATAGTAGGCAATAAAAATCTAGCCACCTTGCCAAATAAATTAACATAAAACTTAATTCTTTTTCTTAAATAATAATCTATTAATAATACTAATATTAAAATAGGCACTATTATAAATAATATCCATCCAAACTCAATATTAATATAAAAATTAATATTAAATCCACCATTCATTATTATTAATAGCCAGGATAATACCATTATAGTTATCATTCCTTCTAAGAAAAATGTTACTAAAGTTTTATCAGCATGGGGATATTTTTTTTTGAAAAATAATATAGGATATAAGGCTAATGTAACTAAATATATTAAAATTGCGATATTCATAATTACAAAGCATAAATAAACCATATTATCACCCACTTAAGGGTATTATAATATTTTTTTCAATTAATAACAATATTTTTAGATAAAAACTGACATTTTAATAAAAAAAGAGATATGTATTGTTATACATATCTCAAAAATATCAGTAAATATTAATTACTTAGGTTGCTTACCGATATAAGCTAGGATACCACCATCAACATATAAAATATGTCCATTTACAGCATTAGATGCATCAGATGCAAGGAATACTGCTGGTCCTGCAAGCTCTTCTGGTTCTAACCAACGTCCAGCTGGAGTCTTAGCAACAATGAATGAATCAAATGGATGACGAGATCCATCTGGTTGTCTTTCACGTAATGGAGCAGTTTGAGGTGTTGCGATGTAACCAGGTCCAATACCATTACATTGAATATTGAACTCACCATATTCAGAACAAATATTACGAGTTAACATCTTTAAGCCACCCTTAGCAGCTGCATAAGCAGAAACTGTTTCACGACCAAGCTCTGACATCATAGAACAAATATTAATAATCTTTCCATGACCCTTCTTAATCATACTAGGGATTACTGCCTTAGAAACAATGAATGGTCCATTTAAGTCAATATCAATTACTTGACGGAATTGAGCAGCAGTCATTTCAATCATTGGAATTCTCTTAATAATACCAGCATTATTAACTAGAATGTCAATAACTCCAACTTCCTTCTCAATAGTTTGAACCATAGCATTAACACCATCCTCATCAGTTACGTCACAAACATAACCATGAGCTTTAACACCATGCTCAGTATAAGCAGCAAGACCCTTATTTACTAAGTCTTGATTAATATCGTTAAAAACGATAGTAGCACCAGCTTCAGCTAAGCCTAATGCAATATTGAAGCCGATTCCGTATGAAGCACCTGTAACTAGAGCAACCTTGCCATCTAGTCTGAAATCTTCCATTTTCATTTTATTATTTTCCTCCTATATTATCTTAAATCAGTTGTCTTGATATTATCCATATCATCGAACTCTTGATTTTCACCGCACATAGCCCAAATGAAATTATAGTTAGATGTACCAATACCTGAATGAATACTCCAGCTTGGAGAAATAACTAATTGTTCATTTTGCATAACGATATGTCTTGTTTCCTGTGGTTGTCCCATCATATGGAAAACAACATTATTATCAGGAATATTAAAATAGAAATAAACTTCCATTCTTCTTTCGTGTGTATGGCTTGGCATTGTATTCCAACCACTTCCTTCAGCAAGTTCTGTCATACCCATTGCTAGTTGACAGCTTTGACATACATCTGGATGAATATATTGATTAATAACACGCTTATTTAAAGTCTTTGCTTCTCCACAAGGACGATGATTAGCCTTTTCAAAATCAATATAGTAAGTTGGATATGTCTTATGTGCTGGACAAGAAGAAATATAGAATTTAGCAGGATTTTTTGGATCAACAGATTCAAATACTACTTCCTTTGTGCCCATTCCTACATACATTCCATCTTTTGGCTTGATATTATATACTACACCATCAAGTGTAACCTTACCAGCTCCACCAATATTAATTATTCCTAGTTCACGACGCTCTAAGAAATAATTTGCACGTAGTTCATCACTAGTCTCTAAAGGTAATGGCTTTGTAACAGGCATAACACCACCTGAAACAATACGATCCTGATGAGAATATACTAATAATATATCATCAGCCTCAAATACCTTTTCCATTAAATAATGCTTACGTAGTTCTTGAGTTGTATAATGCTTTGAATCATCTGGATGATTTGCATATCTTACTTGTAGTTTCATTTTAATCTCCTTTATTTATTTAAATTTATTATTAATTATTAGTCAATTTTAAAATAATATCAATATTCTAAATTTAATATAGTTGAGCATTTATTAATATTAAAAATAATAGGTAATATTATTTCGATATTATCTGTTCTAAAGCATAACACGCAAATAATTATTTACAAATTATTAAAATAGAAATAAATATTTTTATTTACATAATTATATTTAATTAGCTATAAAACATTTTTATATTCTTTTTTTATATTATTCATATGTAATCTCTAAAATTGAATTAACAATCTATTATACTCAAAAAATCCTATAACCTTCAGGTTGTTCGTAGACAAGCTACATTGCATCGTTTAAAGAGTCGGTCTCTATCCCATCAAATTATATTCATTTAGTTTCTAATAGAGAGAATACTAACCCTAAATAATATAAATACTAAAATTATATTTTGTTTAAGCTAATAGAATATGCAGCTAAATATTGAATTTTAAATATTTCTATATATTTTAATTATTGAAGGCCTAAATAATAGTTTTATTTTATTTAGGCCATCTAATAACCAAAATAAATTTTTAACAAGAAATGGTTTAAAATAAATATCTATATTAATATTAATTAAATTCTACCAAATGCTCAAATAATTAACGTTGAACACGTCCGTTAGCATTACCGCCAGCAAGTGATTCTACTTCACTAGCAGAAACTAAATTGAAGTCACCATTAATAGTGTGCTTTAATGCAGATGCAGCAACAGCGAACTCTAATGCTTCACCTTGGTTTGCCTTAGTTAATAAACCATGGATAACACCACCAGAGAATGAATCTCCACCACCGATACGGTCAATAATTGGATTGATGTCATAATGCTTAGATTCATAGAATTCCTTACCATTATAAATTAATGCCTTCCAACCATTGTGAGTAGCTGAATAAGATTCACGTAATGTAGAAATAACATACTTGAATCCGAAAGTTTCAGCCATTTGCTTAAAGATACCCTTATATCCTTCAGCACCAGTATTACCAGCCTCAACATCTGCTTCAGGCTTAAATCCTAAGCAAAGCTCAGCATCCTCTTCATTACCGATACATACATCAACATATTCCATTAAAGGTCTCATAATAGAAATAGCCTTTTCAGAAGTCCAAAGCTTCTTACGGAAGTTAAGGTCTACAGAAACTGTAACACCATGACGCTTTGCAGCCTCACAAGCAAGCTTAGTTAATACTGCAGCCTTATCAGAAATAGCTGGAGTAATTCCAGACCAGTGGAACCAATCAGCACCTTCCATAATCGCATCGAAATCGAAATCCTCAGGGTTAGCCTCAGCAATTGAAGAACCAGCACGGTCATAAATAACCTTTGAAGGTCTCATTGAAGCACCAGTTTCAGCATAATAAATACCAACACGATCACCACCACGAGCGATATATTGAGTATTAACACCATATCTTCTTAATGAATTTACAGCAGCTTGACCAATTTCATGAGTAGGAAGCTTAGTAACAAAATATGCATCATGACCATAGTTAGCACATGAAACTGCAACGTTTGCTTCTCCTCCACCATAAATTACATCAAAAGATTCTGATTGAACGAAACGCTTATTTCCTTCTGGTGATAATCTTAGCATAATTTCGCCCATTGTAACAATTTTTGCCATTTTAATTTTCTCCTCTAATTTTTTAAATTTTTACTTTTACTACAGCCTTTTCAACTAATTCATCATTAGCCTTATACTTTGCAAGATGTACATCCTCTGTATATACTAATGCAAAGCCTTCCTCTAATGTAAAGAATACAGCGCCCTTAGGGTCGTTGTTATATTTAGTAACATCCTTTTCAGGATTGTAAGGTGTAGTCACCTTTAAATCAGGGTTAGTAATATGAGTATAACCTATTACCTCTTGGCCCTTTAATACGATTTGAATATCAATATAATTCTCATGATTTTCAAAGAAACACTTTTCAAGTGGATTTGCAACGTAAGTACTACGATTAATAAATACGTTTTTTCCATCTACCTCAGTTTTTCCTTGAGGTAAAGCTAATAAGTCATGAGTTAAAATATAATCGATAGCAGTATCGATATTTTTTGATATTCCCTTATAACGATATAAATCGCTTAATTTTCCAACTATCATGTTTTCTCCTACCTTACTACTTCTGCGCTACCATTAGCAGCCATAAAGTTTTCAATATCCTCACAAGACATTGTTGATGCATCACCATAAATTGTATGCTTTAAAACAGATGTATTTAAACCATAGCGAACTGCATAGGCTGGGTTATTATAATCTTTTAATAAGCCATGAATAACACCAGATGCAAATGCATCACCGCCACCTATTCTATCATAAATATTGAAACGAATAGGTTCAGTAAGCTCCCAAGATAATTCATCATCACGTAGCTTGAAATAATAACCAGCTAATGAATTATCAGTTGCAGTATAGACTACTCTATCTGTACCGAAAATATAATGAAGGTTATATTTCTTAATCATCTTAGGGAATACATTACGACGCTTTTCAGATAATGTTAAATTCTCCATTCCCTCATCTAAAGGAATTTCAAGTATTGTATTTGCATCATAGAAGCTTGCAAAAACAATATCAACATAGTCCATAAATTGCTTATAAACAGGACGAGCTTCCTCGATGGTCCATAGCTTAGAACGATAATTGAAGTCGAAGCTAATAGGCACATTATGCTTCTTTGCTTCTTTTACTGCTCTTAATGCTACCTGACGAACTCTATCACCTAACGCTAAAGTAATTCCAGACAAATGGAACCATGTAGCACCAGTAAATATTTCTTCCCAATCGAATTCATCCTCCTGAATACGAGTAATAGCCGAATGCTTACGGTTATAAATTACCTTTGATGGACGACCACCAAAGCCTGTCTCTAAAAAGTAAATACCAATTGTTGTAGAGCCTCTAACAACATAGCGAGTATCAACTCCATGAGATAATAGATGGGTAATAGCTCCATCTCCTAATTGATTTGGAGGTAGCTTAGACATGAAATATGTTTTATGTCCCATATGCGCTAATGCTACAGCAACATTAGCCTCTCCTCCACCATAGTTTACCATGAATGAGTGAGTTTGATTTATTGTAGCATAATCTGGAGTAGATAAACGTAGCATTATTTCTCCAAATGTTATAATCTTTTCTTCATTCTTCATAATAAAAGCTCTATCTATATATTATTTCTTTAAAGCAGCCTTTGCTTCTTGGAACTTAGCTACAAATTGTCTAGCTGTTTCAGTAACTAATTCATAGTCTCCAGTCTTAGCTCCCTTAGTTAAAGATGAACCAGCAGAAACTGCAACTACACCAGCCTTAACCCAATCAGCAACATTTCCAAGATCAACACCACCTGATGGCATTAAATTAGCATAAGGAAGTGGTCCCTTTACATCCTTAATGAAGTTAGGTCCTAAAATATCACCAGGGAATACCTTGATAACATCACAGCCATAGTCTAAAGCCATCTTAACCTCTCTAACAGTTTGAGTTCCTGGAACGTATGGAACTTGATATCTGTTACATAGCTTAGCAACTTCCTCATCAAAGCATGGAGAAACAATAAACTTAGCTCCATTTAAGATTGCATCACGTGCAGTTTCAGTATCAAGTACTGTACCAGCACCAATACAAACTGACTTATCATTTTGATAAGCTTGTGCTAGATTAGAGATGATAGCACCAGCACCTGGTACTGTATATGTTACCTCAATAGAAGTGACACCACCTTTAATACATGCTTCAGAAATTTTTAATCCCTTTTCAGTGTTTTCTGCTCTTACTACAGCAACAACACCAGTTGAAGCAATTTGATTTAATACATCAAACTTTTTCATATTTATACCTCTTTCTTTAGTCTAATTTCAATATATGAAATTGTTCACATCTATTATAAATTGATTTATAAAGTTTGTCAATGAAACGCTTTCCCTAGCATTCACTTTTTTATATAATTTTACTAAATTTTTAAATAATTTTTATTGTAAATATTTAGAAATCAAGTATAATTCATTAGGGTGAGAAAAAATGAATTTATATTTTGTGTTAGGAATTTCAATTTTATCAATTCTAGGAATGTTTATTTGTATATTAAGATATCCAACATTAAGAATTAAAGGAATTACAATTGATACCTTCTATCTTCCAATTTTATTTGGAGCAATTCTTCTTTTATGTATACCGATATTCAATAAAGATAGCTTATGGAATATTTTATTTTCAAATTCCTCATTAAATCCTATAAAAATATTAGTCTTATTTATATGTGTTTCAATTTTATCTATTTCCCTAGACGAAGCTGGTTTTTTTAGATATATTGCGACTATATTTATAAACAAATATAATAAGAGTCAGTTTATGTTATTTATTGTACTATATATACTTATTTCAGTTCTAACTATATTCACCTCTAATGATATTGTAATATTAACATTTACTCCATTTATCTTATATTTTTCAAAAAAAGGTCATATCAATCCTATACCTTATTTAGTTATGGAATTTGTTGCGGCAAATACTTATTCAATGATGCTTTCTATTGGTAATCCTACTAACATTTTTTTATCTACTGCATTTAATATTAGTTTTTTGGATTATTTTATTAATATGATTATTCCTACTATCTTTGCTGGAATATTTAGCTTTATAGCATTAATACTCTTATTTTATAAAGATTTAAAAAAAGAAATAACTATCTTTGATTTAGATAAAGCTAAAATTGAAAACAAATTATTATGTATAATTTCTGGCATTCATTTATTTTTATGTACTATTTTACTTGCGATAAGCAATTATATTTTTCTTGAAATGTGGTTAATATGCTTAATATTCGCATCTTCTTTATTATTATTTTTAGTATGTTATTCTATAAAAACAAAAAAGTATAGATATCTAAAAGGAACAATACATAGAATACCTTATAGCTTAATACCTTTTGTACTATCAATGTTTGTAATTATTATGGCATTAACTGATCAAGGATTATTCTCAATTATTAGAGGTTGGTTTGATTTGATTGAAAATGATTATTTAAAATCTATTTCTTATTTATTTACTTCTACTATATCATGTAATATTTTGAACAATATTCCAATGACACTAGCATATAGTTCGATATTAAATGGTACTACTAATTTAAGCTTAATATACTCAACAATAATAGGTTCTAATATTGGGGCAATATTGACTCCTGTAGGTGCATTAGCAGGTATAATGTGGATTAGATTATTAAAGCTTAATGATATTAATTATAGTTTCAAAGATTTTATGAAAAATGGTTCCATAATACTATTATTTATTTTAATAGGTGAAGCAATAGCACTTATAATATAAAAATATTTTACTATTATAATTTAAGGAAGTTATCACTATGAAAAAACTTGTTATTTATGTACATGGAAAAGGAGGAAATATTAATGAGGCCAATCATTATAAATCACTATTTATAGAATATGATGTTATTGGTTTTGATTATAAAGCAAAAACACCATGGGAAGCTAAAATTGAATTTACTCTTTTTTTCGATTCTATAAAAGAAAAATATGATGAAATTATTCTAATTGCTAATAGTATAGGGGCCTTTTTAGCAATGTATGGTTTTTTTGAAAAGAAAATTTCAAAAGCATTTTTTATTTCTCCAATAGTAGATATGGAAACATTAATATTAGATATGATGAGAGATTTAAATATAAAGGAAAATGAACTTAAAAACAAAAAAGAAATAACTACTTCATTTGGTGAAACTATATCATGGGATTATTTCTGCTATCTCAGAAATAATCCCATAATTTGGAAAATTCCAACATATATTTTATACGGAGAATATGATAAATTAACTTCATATAACACAATCTATAAATTTAAAGAAAAAATTAACGCTAGCCTTACTATTACAAAATCAGAGCATTGGTTTCATACTGATGAACAAATGAAATCTATTAATAATTGGATAAAAAAAATAATACAATAAATGTAAAATTAATATTTTAAATTTTTTAAACTTTAACATTAAAAATAGTGAGTGTCTTTGCACTCACTATTTTTATATATTAATTTTTATTAAAAGATTTATTAATATCATTAACAATTAATTCAATTATTTCTTTATTAGTTTCATTTTTTAAAACTATATCTTTATTAGTGTTATTAAGGATTAATTTCCAATGATCATTTTCTGTTGAAAATGAAAGATAAAAATTTTTTCTTTTAGATATGCTTCCTTCAATGATAAAATCATAATATTTATCCTCAAATACAAAGTCAAAATCATATTTAAGATTATATTTTTTTACAAGAAAATCAATTTCTATTATTTCGTTTTTAATTAGTGAATTCAACAATGAAAATCTTTCACTAAATGAAGAATATTCTTCAATTTTTAGAAAAGCTTCTTGCTTCTCTTTTTCCCATTCCTTTTCAAGCTTTTGTTCATGCTCTTTGTCTATATTTTTTATCATTTTTTCTATTATAACTGTCATAATAATAAATACAAAGGCAATGGATATAAAGGTAATCATTAATGCTTGATTGGTTTTAAAAATAATGGATAATACTGCAAATCCTATTGCTACTACAAAAAATATAAAGTTAAGCATATTAAGTTTTTTTCTATTTTTCATATTCCCCCCCCCAAAAAAAATTAGGTAGATTATTCAATCTACCTAAAATAATTATCTATTTAATCCATGACAGAATTTAAATTTCTTACCACTTCCACATGGACATGGCTGATTTGGTGTACAACCTGCAAATGGATCATTAATTGCCTTTCTTACAGGTGATTTTTTATTTACTGTAGATAAATCTTGGTTAGTATGAAGTCCCTTCATTGAATCATCCTTTGGTTCTTCAACTACTCTTTGAACTCTAATTCTTGCATGCATTGCAGTGATAAGAATCTCTTCGTTCATCTTCTTATTTAGCTTTTCAAATCTATTATAGCCTTCTCTTTGATAAAGCTCTAATGGATTTGTTTGAGCATAGGATTGAAGATGGATTCCTTGACGTAAACCTTGCATATCATCAATATGCTCTCTCCAATTCTTATCTAGAATAGGAAGAATGATTCTTTTAATAAATAATTGCATTTGCTCTTCAAGAATATTAGGATTTTCTTGATATGCTTCATTAGGAATTATTGTCTTTAATTGTTCCTTTGCTTCATTTAATCTATTATCTAAATCTTTTGTTGCAGTTTCATAGATATATTTAATAATATCTTGATCATCTTCATAACTACGAATAGTATCAACTGATAATAAATTATTACCAAAGATTCTTTCATTAAAAATTCTTGTCAATTCCTCATCATCAAATTTTTCTGTTGTAGTAATATATTCTTCAACCTTATTATCAATTGCAGAATACATTAGCTTCTTTAATAGTTCATTAAGATGTTCAGCCTTTACAACCTCTTGACGTTCCTTATAGAAGGTTTCTCTTTGCTTACGAACAACATCATCATATTTTAAAATGTTCTTTCTTGAATCATAGTTAATACCCTCAATCTTTGTTTGAGCCATAGTAACCATTTTTGTAAGCATCTTATTTTCAAGAGGTAAGGATTCATCACCCTCATTCATCATATGAATAATATAGGCTAATCTATTTTTAAATGAATCACCACCGAAGCGTTGAATTAACTCATCCTCAGTTGAAATAAAGAATCTAGAATAACCAGGATCACCTTGACGACCGGAACGTCCTCTTAACTGATTATCAATACGACGAGATTCAAATCTTTCAGTACCTAATACAGCCAAACCACCTAATTCAGCAACACCAGGTGCAAGCTTAATATCAGTACCACGTCCTGCCATATTTGTTGATAGAGTAATAGCTCCAAGCTCACCAGCATGAGCTACAATCTCAGCCTCACGCTCATGATTTTTAGCATTTAATACCTCATGAGGTAGATGCTCTTTTTCAAGTAATCTATGAACGTGCTCAGAGGTTTCAACATTTGCAGTACCAATTAGAATTGGTTGTCCCTTTGAATGACGTTCCTTAATTTCTTCAATCATTGCCTTGAATTTAAATTCAGGTGTTAAGAATAATAAATCTGGTGCATCAATACGAATAACAGGTCTATTTGTAGGAATTTCTACAACATACATATTGTAAATATCTCTAAATTCCTCTTCTTCAGTCTTAGCGGTACCTGTCATACCTGAAAGCTTCTTATACATTCTAAAGAAATTCTGATAAGTAATTGTAGCTACTGTTATAGTTTCTTTCTTAATTTCTACGCCTTCTTTAGCCTCTAGTGCTTGATGTAAGCCCTCAGAGAATTGACGTCCCTTAAGAATACGACCAGTTGAGGCATCAACAATTAATACCTCTCCATCCATTACAACATATTCCTTACCATTTTCAAAGATATAAACTGCCTTTAAGGCATTATTGATTCTATGAACAATTGATACATGCTCAATATCATATAGATTATCAATATGGAAAAATGCTTCAGCTTTTTCAACTCCACTAGGAAGTAATGAAATTGTTCTTGATTCTATATCAATTTCATAATCATCTTCCTTTAATGCTTTAACAAAGCTATCGGCCTTTTCATATAAACCATTATCATCCTTTGTAGGACCAGAAATAATTAATGGGGTTCTAGCATCATCAATTAAAATTGAATCAACCTCATCGATAATTGCATAATTTAAGCCCTTAAGTTGAGTAACCTCATTATAATTAGGAACCATATTATCTCTTAAATAGTCAAAGCCTAATTCAGAGTTTGTAGAATATATAATATCACATGAATAGCACTCACGCTTTTGTTGACGATCTAGTTCTCTTAAATTTAAACCTACTGTCAATCCTAAGAAACGATAAATATCGCCAATTTCACCATTTGCTTCACGTCCAGCTAGATATTCATTAACTGTAACAATGTGAACACCTTCACCAGTTAATGCATTTAAATATGCAGGCATTACAGCTGTAAGAGTTTTTCCTTCACCAGTTTTCATTTCAGCAATATTTCCACCATGAATAGCACAACCACCGATTAATTGCACCTCATAAGCCTTCATTCCTGTAACACGATATGCAGCCTCTCTAGCTACTGCATATGCCTCTATTAAAATATCATCAAGAGTTTTACCATTTTTTAATAATTCTTTAAAATATGGTGTTTTTGCTTTAAGCTCATCATCAGATAAAGCAGCCATAGTAGGCTCAAGCTCTAAAATTTTTTTAGCAATCTTGCTACAACGTTTTAACTCTTTATGACCTGAATCTAAAAATTTTAATGCCATTTAACTCACCATTCCTATAATAAAAAATATAGAAACATAAAACCTTTCTATAATCTCAAATATAATAATACTATAATTATATCAATTTTGCAACAAAAAAGCAAATTTCAGAAAAATAAAACAACAAAAATACCCACATTATTTTGTGGGTATAAATTGAATAAAAATTCAACCAATTTGCATATTTATGCAATAAAATTTAATAATATTAATTTTTTTTATTTTGTTTCAGTTTCAATAATAGCGTAATCGCCATCATCTCTTAAATAAATAATATTAGTCTTTCTTGTTTCTTTGTCAAGATAAACAAAGAAATCATGACCTAATAATTCCATTTGATCTAATGCTTCTTCTTTTGTCATAGGTTCAAGATCAACATGCTTACCTCTTACAATATTTTGAGTTTTTTCTTCTGGATGAACTTGACGAATACCAGGCTTACCTAAATTATCCTTAATTTTATCATTGAATCTACGAACCTGTTTAACAAGCTTATCAATTGCGCCATCAATTGCTGCATATAAGTCTTCTTCCATTACTTCAGCACGAAGAATAATATTTTTTGCTGGAATAGTAACCTCAACCTTATGATAGCTTTTATAAACCTTGCATACTACTCTAGCATTTAAATTCTCATAATCATCAAGTAGATGCTCAAGCTTAGAAAGCTTCTTAATGGCGTACTCTTTATTTGCTTCAGAAGGAGTAAAACCATTTTTACCTAAAACTTCAATTCTCATAAATATCACTCCTTTTACACCATTATTATAGCAATAATTAAAAGCGTTTTCAATACTATTTTAAATTTTATAAACATTTTGTGCTTGAAGACCTTTTTCACCAATTACCAAATCAAATTCTACTAATTGTCCTTCATTCAATGTTTTAAAGCCTTCATCTATTATTGAACTATAATGAACAAAAATATCATCATAGTTTTCTTTAACAATAAACCCATAGCCCTTCTCATTATTGAACCATTTTACCTTTCCTACTAGCATAACTTTTCCCTCCTTGTGTAATTTAATGATACAATCGAAGCAATAAAAAAACAATTTATTTCGCACCAAAAGTTTCGACTAGTTTTTCAAATAAAAACAAACAACAATTAAATTACTTTTAAATAAATGACAATAATAATTTAATACTTCCATTGTATCTTGATTTAATAATAAAGAGTCTAAAACTATTACATTATAACCATCTCTATCTACATTAGCTTCAATAATTTGATTATATTCCTTGTAATACCAATTAAAATCAATTGGATATTTTTTCTTAAATAGAGAAATAATTGCCACCTCATAATCAACAAATTTAATCGACTCAAAGCCTAAAGAAATTGGATATTTTTTATAACATTCATTACATAAAAATTCTTTTTCCTCCCTAAATAGACCTAAAAAGCTTCTTTTAATAAAAAATAATTTTTTGCATTTAGCGCACACCATAAAAAATCACCTCACTATAATAATAGTAACTTTTTTTTATAATTTTTGAAAAAATTAATAAAAATAAAAAAAAGTATGCATTTATTTGCATACTATAATAAAAATATATTTAGCTTTTTAAATTCTTCAATATCATCTTCTGGCCAATATGATGCTTGTACTTCTCCAATATGTACCTTATTAAGCATAAATAAGCACATTCTAGATTGACCAATTCCTCCACCAATAGTAAGAGGCAATCTATCATTAATAATATCCTGATGATATTGATAATCAAGTTTAAATTCTTCATTCTTTTTCTTCAACTGATATTTTAATGAATTACTATCTACTCTAATTCCCATTGATGAAATTTCATAAGCAATTCCTAAAGGCTCATACCATAATAAAATATCTCCATTTAAAGACCAATCATCATAATCTGCAGCTCTTCCATCATGAGGTTTTCCATCCTTTAAATCATCACCAATATTCATTAAGAAAACTGCACCATATTTCTTAGCGATCTCATTTTCTCTTTCTTTTCTAGATAAATTAGGATATAATTCCTCCAACTCATAAGAACTAATAAAAGTAATATCCTCAGGTAGTATATGTATTAAGTTTGGATATTTTTTACCTAATTTATTTGAAGTATCTATTAAAGCTTGATATATCTTTTTAACAGTTTTCTTTAAATAATCTATAGTTCTTTCTTCCTTAATTATAACCTTTTCCCAATCCCATTGATCAACATATAGTGAATGGATATTATCTAATTCCTCAAATGGTCTAATTGCATTCATATCGGTATATATTCCTTTAAAACCATATTTATTTAATGCATTTCTTTTCCATTTAGCTAAAGATTGTACTATCTCCAAATGAGTATTAGTTTGATTAACATTAAAGCTTACAGCTTTTTCATAGCCATTTAAATTATCATTTAATCCTGTTAATGGATCTACGAATAATGGAGCTGATACTCTTGTTAAATCTAGATAATAAGATAATCTTTCTTCAAAGGTATCCTTAACAAACTTAATTGCTAGTTCTGTATCCTCTAAACTTAATATTGATTTATAATTTTTTACATAAATATTTCCCATAATCTCACCCTTTTTTTAAAAAAAATTATAGCACATAAATAATAAATTATAAATAGAATTTAGATATTTATGAAAAAAAATATTGCCGAAGCAATATTCTTTTTATTATTTAATTAATGATTTTAATTCCTCAACATAATCTAAATGCTCCCATGGAAGGTCAATATCAGTTCTACCAAAATGACCATAGGCAGCAGTTTGTTTATATATTGGTCTTTTTAAATCAAGAGTTCTTATAATTCCTTTTGGAGTTAAATTAAATAATTCTCTAACCTTATTAGAAATTAACTCTTCGCTAACTATTGAAGTATTAAAAGTATCTACTAATACTGATGTAGGATCAGCAACACCAATCGCATAAGATAATTGAATTTGACATTTTTTACATAATCCTGCAGCTACTATATTTTTAGCAATATATCTTGCCATATATGAAGCACTTCTATCGACTTTAGATGGGTCCTTTCCTGAAAATGCTCCTCCACCATGACAAGCAGCTCCACCATATGTATCAACAATTATCTTTCTTCCTGTTAAGCCACTATCTCCAGCAGGACCTCCTACAACAAATCTACCAGTTGGATTAAACAAGAATTTTGTATTTTCATCTACTAAATCACTAGGAACAATTTCATCTACAACATATTTCTTAATATCCTTAGCTAATGTTTCCATATCAATGTCTGGAGAATGCTGTGTAGAAATTAATATTGTATCAATTCTTGTAATCTTATCATCATCATATTCAACTGTAACTTGAGTTTTTCCATCAGGTCTTAAGTATGATAATGTTCCATTTTTTCTAACATCTGTTAATCTTTTTGCAAGCTTATGAGCTAGGGTAATTGATAATGGCATGTATTCAGGTGTCTCATCACAAGCATATCCAAACATAATACCCTGGTCTCCAGCACCTTGTTCATGATCATCACTTTCATCAACACCCATTGCAATATCAGGAGATTGAGGGTCTATAGCAGTTAATACTGCTAAATTATCAGCATCAAAGCCAAATTTTCCTCTAACATAACCAATTTCTGTAACTGTATTTCTTACTATTTTTTGAACATCTACGTAATGATTGGTAGTTATTTCTCCAAATACCATAACCATACCTGTAGTACAAATTGTTTCACAGGCAACACGACCATTAGGGTCATTTGCTAAAATATCATCTAATATTGCATCACTAATTTGATCAGCAATCTTATCAGGATGTCCTTCTGTAACTGATTCTGATGTAAAAAATCTTTTCATTATAATCTCTCCTTTAATGCTTTTGCTAGTTGATCAGCGCAGCTAGTATTTTTCATACCACATAAATTTCCTTCTAGTAGTTCAATAACCTTAGTAGCTTCCATTCCTTCAACAAGCTTTCCTATTGCCTTTAAATTTCCATTACAGCCTCCTAAAAAGGAAACATTATGAACTTTACCCTCTTCATCAAGAGTAAAGTTTATTTTTCTTGCACAAGTGCCCTTTGTTAAAAATTCGTAATCCATATTTTTCTCCTTTAATTTTCATCATATATAAGTTCAAAATCTGAACTAAATCTATAAAATCTATCATAAACAACTGGATCAAAGAATATTTTAAATTTTGTTTCAAAATAATTCATTGTGTTCTTATGATTAAATGCTTTTTTATAGGATTGCACACTTCTCAATATCACATATATATCACATATTAATACAATTTGTGAATCTATATTATTAAGTATTTCTCTTTGTCTTGCAATAAATTCAGGGGTATCAGAACCCTCTAATACACTTCTTACTATATCCTCACTTTTTCTAGTTAGCTGAAGCCTAGAAATTAATGTAGAGCCTAATTCTGTTTGTTGTCTTAAATTTTCAAATTTTTCATCCTCATTCTCAAAACAAGAATTATCAAATGAAACACTTTTTTCAATATGAATCTTACTAAATTTAACTAAATCTTCGCATTTTTTAGGTTCTAATGATAATAATGAAGAAAGTTTTTTTGTCATAAGAGAAACTATATTAGCATTTCTTCTTTCTTCTTCATTGAAGCTATTTGAGTCAGATAAGGTAACATCAAATATTTTAGTTACTACATTAGTAAAATCCTCTTGAACCTTACGTCTTTTATTTAATTCCTTTTTTCTTTCTTCCTGCATATATATTGCCATTGTTACATAAACATATAAAACTAAACAAAATAATGCAAGTAATATAGTTCTCATTAAAATATCCTTAAATTCATTTGAGGTAAAGAAGGTAGTAATAAATGTAATAATATCAGTTGATTGAGATAACTCTAATATATTGTAAGTAATAGTAAAATGAATAATTGTTACAATAATAAATAACCAGGTATAAACATTTTTAAGTAGCTTTTTGTCTTGATAAAAGGCAGTAATAGCCAATGAATAATATATTAATATATACCCACATTCTTTCAAAAAATCTTGAGAGCCATTTTTCAGTTTAAAATAAATAATTATACTTATTAAAAACATATAGAAGCTTGCGAAATACATCGCAATAGTTTGGCTCATTTTATCCTCTGGACCTTTTTTTATAAACTTTGTAAGAGAATAGTTTACAAAAAAGGTTACAGGAAATAATAATAAGGTTAAAAGCCAATTTGAACTATCACCAAAGGATATTAAGGTAAATAAGAAAGTAAATATTAAGTTTGAAACAAAGATAATATTTTTAATAACAAAATTTTTCCTATACAAAACCTGATTATCATTTGTGATATCTATTCCACTTTCAAATCCAAATTTATCTTTAAAAAATGAGGTGTTTTTAATTTTTCCTTTTATTTTATCTTTAAATTTTAAAATCCCCAAGATATCACCCTCAATTGAAGATTTTAACATATTTTTTCATTTTTTTCACTATATTATCCAATTATTTGTCCGTTTATTAGCAATTTTTGTCCATTAGAAAAATCTCTACCGCTCATTATTTTCTTGCCGGGTAATTGAACCAAATCTAAAGAAATTGCTGAATCTAGAGTTTTTATTACAATTTCCTTTTTAGTACTTAATACCATTCCACAAGGCTCATCATTTGATTTAACCTCATGTGCTTCATATATTTTAAGCTTTACTGAGCCTATTTCTAAATAGCTACCTATATCCATTGAAAAAGCGTGTATCCTGTTTATAATATCCTTTGTTTTTGAATGAATGTCTATTTTTTCTTCTTCAGGTAATAGATTAGGTGAATAGCTTGCAAGAGTTTCATCTTGGGCTATTCCTTGATTTTTTCCTGAATAAATATCTTCTATTGTCTCTAATAATAAATCTCTTCCAATAATTGAAAGCTTATTAAATAATATAGTAGAATTATCAGTAGGAAGAATATCATATTCTCTCATACTATATATTTTTCCAGCATCCAATTTTTTTGCCATTTCCATTATGGTAACACCTGTTTTTATATCACCATTTAAAATTGCTCTTTGAATAGGCGCACCACCTCTATGCTTAGGAAGTAAAGAACCATGAACATTAATTTTAAATTTAAAAAGATTTAATAGCTTAGATGGTAAATATTGACCATAAGCAGCTGTTACTAAAACCTCAGCATTTAAATCCTTTAATTCTTCTATTATTGTAGAAATTTTTTCTGGTTGAAATAATAATAAATTATTATTTTTAGCATATTCTGCAACTGGAGTATCTATTATTACTCCTCTTTTTTTCGCTCTTGAGGGTTGAGATACTACGCCTACAATTTCATAATTTGTATTTAATGCCTCAAGAATTGGTACTGCAAAATTTGGAGTTCCCATAAATACTATTCTCATACTATTCCTCCCTTGTTATGGATAATTCAATATCCTTATTATTTTGATATAAAGGATAAATATATTTTATCTTTTCTATTACCGAATCTTCTACTGCTTGAATTTGAATTTGATAATAATATTTATCTCTTCTTTTAAACATTGGTGCTTCTACAGGTCCTAAAATTAGAGATGATTTTGATACTGATAAGAGACTATCTTTAATATGGTTAGCCTCTTTTTTACATAGTTCTTTATTCTCTGATGAAATTAATATTTCAATGATAGAAGAAAAAGGAGGCAAAAGCTGAAGCTTTCTTCTTTTTATTTCTTCATTAAAGAAACTATTATAATCATGCTTTTTAGCACATCTTATTACATAATGATCTGGATTATAAGTTTGAAGTATTACCTTACCATCCTTACTAGCTCTACCTGCTCTACCTGATACCTGCTCTATTAAATTAAAGGCTATCATAGTTGAATCATATTTAGGATAGTATAAGGCTAAATCTGCATTAACAATTCCTACTAAAGTTACATTTTCAAAATCTAATCCCTTTGTAAGCATTTGAGTACCAATTAATACATCAGCTTCATGATTTTTAAAGCTTTGATATATACCCTCATAATCCTCTATTTTTTTAGTAGTATCCATATCCATTCTTAATAATTTCGCACCAGGAATAAGCGTATTAACTGCTTCAATTATTTTTTCAGTACCACTACCAACAAATCTAATCTTATCAGAACCACACTCTTTACATCTTGATACATTTGGGGTAGTGTAGCCACAATAATGACATTTGAGACTATTAGTTGTGGCATGAAATGTCAATGAAACATCACAATGAGGACATTTTATTGTAGCTCCACAGTTTCTACACATCACGAACGATGAATAGCCTCTTCGATTAATAAATAGAATTGATTGTTCTTTTTTATTATAGGTTTTAATTAATTCCTCTTGTAGTCTTTTTGATAAAACACTTCTATTGCCACTTAATAGTTCATTTCTTAAATCTATAACCTCAATATCAGGAAGCCTTTTTCCATTACTTCTTTCTGGAAGTTCTAAAAGCTTATAATCATTATTAATTGCATAATAATAATCATTAATATTAGGGGTAGCACTACCTAATACTAATGGGCAATTATGATATTTACTACGAAGCTTAGCTATTTCTATAGCGCTATATTTAGGGTTATTTTGCTGATAATAGCTTCCCTCATGACATTCATCAATAATAATTATTCCTAGATTATCTATTGGGGCAAATATTGCACTTCTAGCCCCTATAACTATATTAACTTCATTATTAATAATTTTTTTCCAAGCTTCGTATTTTTCATAAATAGTCAATCTAGAATGTAATATTGAAATATTATTTTTAAATCTTCCTTGTAAAACACTAGTTATTTGAGGAGTCAATGAGATTTCAGGCACTAGCATAATAGCTTTTTTATTATTCTTTAAAACTTCATCTATCCATCTCATATATAATTCAGTTTTACCACTACCAGTAACTCCATGTAATAGATAAGTATTATTTGAATCATATTTCATTTCATTAAATATTTCTTTTTGTTTAAGAGTAAGATTAACTATTTTATCAGGAATATTTATTACCTCAGTTTCTTCCTTATATTCTTTTTTATATAAGGATATTATTCCTAATTTAGATAATGTATCAACAGTAGATTTTGAAAAGCCCATATCATTTATAATGACACTTAATTCAATATCTGATTGTAATTCAATAAGAAATTTTAATAACTCTTTACCCTTTTTACTTGATGGAGTGATAGCCTCATCTAATAAATGAAGCATTGTAATTTCCTTATCCTTATGACATTTTACCTTGGTTTCAATTATTACATTATTATTTTTTATTTCTTCAAATATTAGTTTTTGTTTATCATTATCCAAATTATCAAAAACTAATTCTTTTCTTTTTTTAAATAATTCCTTACATGCATCATTTAATAATTCAAAATTATTTAGCTTTACAATCTTTTGATATTTGATTTTTAATGCAGTCGGAATCATTGCATCAAGAGCTGTTGCGTAAAAGCTAAAATTATTTTCAGCAATATATTTTGCAAGCCCTATAAATTCCTCATTTAATACTCTTTTAATATCTATGACATCAATTATTTCCTTGATATTATTTTTATATTCAGTAGTTTCTTTAATATTTATTACATAACCAGTTCTTTTTAATTTGCCAAAAGGAACAATTACTCTACTACCAATTAAAACAATACCATCTAAATAAGAAGGAATAAGATAATCAAAGCTTCTATTAACTTGTTTATTTTGAATATCAATAATAATTTCAGCTATCATATTTCCTCCTTACAAAATAAAAAGCCATCATAGATGGCTATGTTATCTATATTATGCCATCTATCAAGCTGTAGCACCTTACTTAAAAGGTTGCTTGGTAGTCATCGAGCTTGCCTCTCGTACCATCTTTATGACACAAGTATTATACTATTTAATATCATATTTTACAATAGAAATTTATATTAAAATAATGAAATGTTATTACTAATTTCTTCTTCCATTAATCCTATTCTTTCAAGCGGCTTAGCTAAAGCCTTTAAAACACAGAACAATACAATTGATTGTGGTAATAAATAGAATATATTTTTAGGTAAAGATACCATAAATAAATATATTGTGTAGGTTTCAAAAGTAAAGCCATTTAAAAATACACAACAATACCATAAGGAACCAAAAATAACATTTACAAATAGATTAATAATAATTCTAGAATATAAACATTTAGAGAATGTTATCTTCGTTTTATAGAAGAATAATGCATATATTAATCCTGCTGCCATCGCATCAAGAGTGTAACCTGGAAAGTATATTCCTCCACCATTAATAAAGAATCCTATATTATCAGATAAAAAACCTATTAATAATCCAGCAATTGGTCCATATAGCATTGAAATTACTGCAAATACTAAATAAGTAAGACCGATTCCTAAATCACCAAAGCCTGATGGTAATCTAAATAATTTGAATGTCATCATAAGTGCGAATAATATCGCAATTGTTACAAGTGACTTAATATTTTTAAGAAATGCTTTCGAATGAATCCAATATTTTTTATGAAATGGAGTTTTAAAAATAGTCTCATTATTATAAATATTTACTATTTCTTTTTCTTTATTTTTTAAAGAATAAATAAATAATACTATAATGTGGGCTAAAAATAAAACTATTGATGTAATAGCACCAAATAAATAATAATTTAAAGAATTATCAATAACATTTTCATTAAATGAAATATACTCTAAATCTTTAACAAATACCTTATTTAAATAAGTTATTATACGATCCTTACCATATAAAACATTTTGATTAGTTGTTGAATAGGAATTTTTAAAAAATCTTTGTTTAATATGAATGATATATGTATCATTTTCTTTTTCTTCAATTGAAATATTATTAACTAAATTCTTATAATCAATATCAGCTATTGTTTTTTTCTTAGTTAATTTTTTTAGATTGGGATTATTTCCAATATTTTCTTCTATTAATTTATTATATGCTCCTACACTACTATTGTAATTAGTGTAATCAAAGCTAAATTCTAAATTATTATTATTTATTATTTCTTCATTTGATGCTTCAATTTTAGAATTTGTTTCATCAAATTCTAAATAATAATCCTCAAAATAATCAAGTGTAAATAATTCATTTGGATTAAGTGAGGTTTTCATTTCTAAATCATAGGTACAAAAATAGGGATTTATTATACCATAACAAATAAAGTATCCTATTAAAAAGCCTAGTATTGTAAATATCAATAAAGATAGCTTATAGGAATTAATTAATTTTATAAAACTTATTTTATTTTTCATTTGGCCTCCAAAAGAGTGCCACTATAATTAATATAGCGGACGCGCAAAACCACCGCCACTAATGTGTTCGTCTATTCCCAACTTCCCATGGAATAGCACTTAACGCGATTTTACTACTCTATATTTTATTATTATATTTTTTAAAAGAATTAAGGGCACATCCATAGGATGTACCCAAAATATTAATTACATTGATTCATGAATTGTACGACTAATAACATCATCCTGTTGTTCCTTAGTTAGCTTAATGAAATTTACAGCGTAACCAGAAACACGAATTGTTAATTGAGGGTACTTTTCTGGATGTGCTTGAGCATCTAGTAATGTTTCTCTATTAAAAACATTAACATTTAAATGATAACCACCATCATTTACATATGTATCAAGCATTTGAACTAAATTATCTACTCTTTGTGACATAATATTAATCCTCCTAAATTTATATTAGTCTTCATCCTTACCTAAGGATTGAGGTGTAATAGAGAATGTATTAGAAATACCATCTCTTGAATATTCATATGGAAGCTTAGCTACAGATTCTAGTGAAGCTAGAGCACCATGAGAATCACGACCATGCATTGGGTTAGCACCTGGAGCTAGTGGCTCACCTGCCTTACGTCCATCTGGTGTATTACCTGTTTTCTTACCATATACTACATTAGAAGTTATAGTAAGAATTGACATTGTAGGAACTGATTCACGATATGTATAATGTTTCTTAATCATATTCATAAATGTCTTAACAAGCCATACTGCAATTTCATCAGCACGATCATCATTATTACCATATTTAGGATAATCTCCTTCTGTAACGAAATCAACAATTAAGCCTTCTTCATCACGAACTGGAGTAACCTTAGCATACTTAATAGCAGATAATGAATCTACTGCACAAGATAATCCTGCAACACCTGTTGCGAAGAAACGACCAACCTTTGAATCATGTAAAGCCATTTCTAATGCTTCATATGAATATTTATCATGCATATAATGAATTAAATTTAAAGTGTTAACATAAACACCAGCTAACCATTCCATCATAGCCTCATACTTATGCTTTACATCCTCATAGCATAAAGGTTCATTTCCTAAGATAGGCATGAATTCAGGACCAACTTGCATTGCCTTTCCAGTGACCTTATCCTTCATTAATTCGTCCTTACCACCGTTCATAGCGTATAATAAACACTTAGCTAGGTTAGCACGAGCACCGAAGAATTGCATATCTTTACCAACTCTCATTGAAGATACACAGCATGCAATACAGTAATCATCACCCATTTCTGGACGCATTAATTCATCTGATTCATATTGAATTGATGAAGTACGGATTGATAAATCAGCACAGAATTGCTTAAATGCAAGAGGTAATCTCTTACTCCATAATACAGTTAAATTTGGCTCTGGAGCAGGTCCAAGATTATCTAATGTATGTAATACACGGAATGAGTTCTTTGTAACTAAGGTACGACCATCAGAGCCCATACCACCAATTGATTCAGTAACCCAAGTTGGATCTCCTGAGAATAATTGATTATATGATTCAATACGAGCGAAACGTACAATACGTAGCTTCATAATGAAATGATCCATAAGCTCTTGAGCTTCAGATTCAGTTAAGATACCCTTTGCAAGGTCTCTTTCAATATAAATATCTAGGAATGTAGAGTTACGTCCAATTGACATTGCAGCACCATTTTGATCCTTAACTGCAGCTAAATATCCAAAATATAATGCTTGAATAGCTTCTTGAGCAGTACAAGCTGGCTTTGTAATATCACAGCCATAGCTCTTAGCCATTTCAGCTAAAGCTTTTAATGCCTTAATTTGTTCTGCAATTTCTTCTCTATCTCTAACACGATCAGGAGTCATTTCACCATCAATTAATGACTTATCTAATTCCTTATGCTTAATTAAATAATCAGTACCATATAGTGCTACTCTACGGTAATCACCAACAATACGTCCACGTCCATATGTATCAGGTAAACCTGTTAAAATATGAGCAGAACGGCAAGCACGCATTTCAGGAGTATATGCATCAAATACACCATCATTATGTGTCTTACGATACTTTGTAAAAATTGTATGAATCTCAGGGTCTACAGTATAACCATATTGAGCAGCAGCTTGTTCAGCCATTTTAATACCACCAAATGGCATTAAAGCTCTCTTTAATGGCTTATCAGTTTGTAAACCAACAATCTTTTCTAAATTCTTATCTAAATATCCAGGTGCATGAGATGTAATTTGTGAAACAATCTTTGTATCACATTCTAAAACACCACCATTAGCACGCTCTTGAGCACAGTAATCTAATACAATTGCCCATAATTTTTTTGTTGCCTCTGTTGCAGGAGCTAAGAAGCTACCATCTCCTTCATATGGAGTATAGTTCTTTTGAATGAAGTCACGGACATTTACTTCGTCACTAGACCACTTGCCAGGTACAAAACCTTCCCATCCTTTGTACATAATACTTTTCCTCTTTCTATATACATTTTATTAATAAATTTAATATAATCATAAAATGATTAATACTAAACATACCGTTTGCTATTATACACTAGTATAAATTAATTTTCAATATAATTTTATTATCTTATTAAGAATAATTCTTAATAACTAAATGTTTTTAATTTCATTAATTTTAGAATCAAGCCATAATTCTAAAATTTCTTCAGGTTGAAACCCTTTGCACCTTGCATATACCTCTTCATCCTTCATAACAAGGATTGTAGGAACTCCTCTAATTTCAAATTTTTCAATCAAATCCATGGTGTCTTCAGAAGCCTCAATATGATGTAATACCGCATCAGTTCTATCCTTCATTAATGAATGAAGAATAGGCATTAATGATAGACAATTAGCACAAGATTCACCTGAAACCTCAATTACAGTTATACCCTTTAAATATTCTTTATAATTTTTTGAATTAAGCAACATCTTTAATCACTCCTAATAAATATTTTGCATGTCTTACCTCTTCTTTAGTAGGAGCCTCTACTCCCTCTAAACGATAAGGTATACCTAAATTCTTATATTTAACAATTCCCATTGTATGATATGGTAATACTTCTATCTTTTCAACAGTATTTAAAGTATCAATAAAGGCCTTTGTCTCTTTTAAATATTCATCATTTAATGTAATAGTTGGGACTAATACATGCCTAATCCACATCTTTTTATTATTATCTGATAAATATTTAGCAAATGCTAATACATTAGTATTAGGATATCCTGTAAGCTTGATATGCTCATCATTATTAATATGCTTTATATCTAATAAGAATAAATCTACATATTTAATAAGCTCATCAAATTTAGCTAATACTTGAGGATCATTTCTATCAAAGGTAATACCAGAAGTATCACAAGCAGTATGAATTTTCTTTTCCTTTAGTTTTTTAAATAACTCGGTAACAAAATCAATTTGCATTAGAGGCTCACCACCTGTAACAGTGACTCCCCCACCTGTTGCGAAATAACCTTTATATTTTAAAGCCTCATTAACAATTTGATCTACATCATATTCTAAGGCATTTTGGCTAGTCCAGGTATCAGGATTATGACAATATAAACATCTTAATGGGCATCCTTTTACAAATATAACATAACGGATTCCTGGTCCATCAACCGTACCACCGGCAAAAAATGAATGAATCTTTCCAATCATTATTATTCCTCCAAAAGCTTGCAAAAATCTTTTAATACTAAATCAATAGTAGGAAGTGAATCAATAGTAGCACCACATGCTAAAGGGTGTCCGCCACCACCATATTTTTTGGCAATATCAACTATTTCCTTATTTCTACTTCTAAATTCTCCAATATAAGCATTTTTGTTAATATCAAAGGTAAAATTACACCATATCTCAATTTCCTTTATTCCTGCCATAACTGATAGCATACCTCTTGAAATATCATTAAATTCCTTAATATTAAACTTTTCAAATACTTCATGCTCATTTATTAAATAAGCGACTTTACCAATAACCTTAAACTGATTTGAAAAATAATTCTTTATTTTTCTATCATTTAAGGTTTCTACATTAATATTATCATAAATAAATTTAGGATTCGCTCCATTTTTTACCAAAATAGATGCCGCTAAAAAGGTATTTTCTAATTTTTCTCCAAATTGGAATCTACCACTATCAGTCACAATTCCACCATATAATGGTGTTGCTGCAGCACTAGGTATATTATAACCATTTTTATAGAATAAATGCGTTATATATTCACTACATGCAACACAACTAGTATCTACTAAATAATTATCTGTTATATCACAGCTATTTTTGTGATGGTCTATAACAATAACCTCACTTGCTAATTTATATCTATCATCACTAACCATATTCATTACCGCAACATCACAAATAATAGAAAGTGCATTTTTATAAACCTCATCAGAAATAGTATCCATATTTCCAATAAATGAATATTTATTAGAAATATCTCCTACTACGTACACATTTTTATTATTAAAATTACTCTTAATTAACTCCTTAAGTCCAATTTGACTTCCCAAGGCATCTAAATCAGGTCTTGAATGTCTATGAATAATTATTGTATTATATTTATTTATTTTTTCAAATAATTCAAATTCTTGCATATTTTCACAGTCGAGTAGACAAGGCTCGACATTCCCTCTCTTTCCAACTTATATTGTATT
>CAMEJG010000025.1 GCA_945919465.1 uncultured Anaeroplasma sp.
TAAATGATACCAAAAATATTATAAAGTGGTAGGGTGGTTAAAATTTGTGGTCACAATCCTTTTTCACCATTTTTCATTATATTGACAATAATACCCATCATAAACATCGATATTACGAGTGATGAACCACCATATGAAATAAAAGGTAATGTTACACCTGTAACTGGTATTAATCCTATTACTACTGCAACATTAATAAATACCTGAATTAATAAAAGTGAAGTAAATCCAAAGGATAAATAGCTTGAAAAAAGATCCTTACAAGATTTTGATAATTTATATCCTATATAGATTAATGTTGCGAATAATAAAATTACTATTACTCCTCCTATAATTCCTAATTCTTCACAAATTATTGCGAAAATAAAATCTATTTGGGGAAAACTGGTAGGTAGAAAATATACTTTATGTTATAACATTAAATTTTCATATAACATCAATTCTTCTATTGATTAATCTTGAATTCTCGCATATAATATAAATGTCAATGGACGTATATTGCAAGAAATGAAAAGGGAAGGCGCCAACCTTCCCTTTTCGCATTTGGAAACAATGAACGTATATTGCTAACCTAATGGTTACTTTTTACGGCAACCATCAAGCATGATGATAAGCACAAGTGCTATTATCATCACGACAAGATATTCCATCTTGTCCTCCTTAATTTACACGTCCATCGTTTCACCAACGTGCTCTTTGTTCATCATTTCCTCCTGCAGTACTTATAGTACCAATTGGTATTATAATAATTAATTTTTGCTTGTCAAATCACCAAAAATACTTAAGAACCTCATTTTTATCAAATTATTAAAATTATCATTTTTTATTTTTAATAAGTGTTATTTATTAGTATCTTTTTTATAAAATTTAGTTAAAAAAGGTAACTTAAAATTTTTTAACTTTTTTTCATTTTTATATTCAAAATCTAAATCCTTTTCACCATTTTTCATTATATTGACAATAATACCCATCATAAACATCGATATTACGAGTGATGAACCACCATATGAAATAAAAGGTAATGTTACACCTGTAACTGGTATTAATCCTATTACTACTGCAACATTAATAAATACCTGAATTAATAAAAGTGAAGTAAATCCAAAGGATAAATAGCTTGAAAAAAGATCCTTACAAGATTTTGATAATTTATATCCTATATAGATTAATGTTGCGAATAATAAAATTACTATTACTCCTCCTATAATTCCTAATTCTTCACAAATTATTGCGAAAATAAAATCATTTTGAGGTTCTGGCAAATAATAATATTTTTGCTTACTACTAAATAATCCATAACCAAATAAACCAGATGGAGATATAGCATATAGTGATTGAATTATTTGAAATCCGCTTCCTAAAGGATCACTCCAAGGATCTAAATAAGATAAAATTCTTTCTAATCTATATGGTGCAGTAATAATCATTAATACAACTCCAATAGCTGCAAGAATACCTCCAATAATGATATTTTTGTATTGGACGCCACCAATAAATAACATAAACAATACTGATAATACTAATACAGCACCTGTACCAAAATCAGGTTGCAAAAGAATCAATCCAAAAACAAAAACTATTATCAATAAATATAAATAGAAATCTTTATTATTTCTCATCATTTGAGGATTATTAGCTAATACCTTTGCAGTGAAAATAATAATAGTTATTTTAACAAGTTCTGCTGGTTGTACTGAAAAATCTCCAAAACCAATCCAGCTTCTTGCGCCACCTCTAACAATACCAATAAAAGGAATTAAAACTAATATAAGTAAGATTATTGATGAAATAAATATATGATTAGCATATTTTTTTAATTTATTAATAGGTATATTTAATGAAATAATAAATACTATTGTACCAATAACAACAAATATTAATTGTCTTAATAAATAATAATATTCATTTCCTGTTTTATATTGAGCCCAAATCATTGATGCTGAATATATCATAACTAATCCAATAATGATTAATGTATAAAATACTAAAGTATATAGCTGATATTTTTTCAAATAAATCACCTATAAATAATATGCTATTAATAAAGTATTAATTCTTTTTAGATTTAATTCTTAATATAAGCTTATATAATTCCATAATAATTACTATTACAAATGATAATCCTATACTAATTGCAAAATATTTAAATTCCATAGGTACAAATTCAAATAAATCTCTTAACCCAGGAGTATATATTACTATTATTTGTAAAGTAAATCCTATGATGAATGCAAAATTCATAAATTTATTTTTATAACTTTTTATACTAAATATTGAATGATTACTCTTAACATTATATGCATGAAATAATTGTGTAGTAGACAATGTCAGAAATGCCATAGTAGAACCTAATAAATGATTAATATTATTTCCAATTATATAAGCAATTAAAGTAACTAATCCTATAATAATTCCTTCAAAAATAATTTTTAAAATATATCCATTATGGAAAAATCCTTCATTCTTACTTCTTGGCTTTTCATACATTACTTTACTATCTACATCTTCCATACCAATACCAAAAGCAGGAAGAGAATCTGTAATAAGATTAATCCATAATAAATGCATTGCAGATAAAGGAGTACCTAAATTAAGAAAACCAAAGGCAGTTAGTAAGGATGCAATAAATATTGTTAACACCTCTCCAATATTAGAAGATAATAAATATTTAACACATTTACGAATATTATCGTAAATACCTCTTCCTTCTTTTACTGCAGAAACAATAGTAGAAAAATTATCATCAGTCAATATCATATCAGCTGCTTCTTTTGAAACATCAGTACCAGTAATTCCCATTGCACAACCAATATCTGCTTTTTTTAATGCTGGAGCATCATTAACTCCATCTCCTGTCATCGCAACAATAGCATTATTTTTTTGCCAAGCCTTTACTATTCTAACCTTATCCTTAGGTGCAACTCTTGCATAGACACTATATTCATTGATATGCTCATATAAATATTCATCAGTCAAATTATCAAGTTCATTTGAAGTTAAAGCTTTATCATTTTCATTTAAAATTCCAAGCTCTTTAGCTATTGCCTTAGCAGTAATAATATGATCTCCTGTAATCATAACTGTTTTAATTCCTGCATTTTTAGCAATTCTAATAGATTCTTTAACTTCTTTTCTTGCAGGATCAATCATTCCTACAAGTCCCATAAATTTCATATCATATTCTAATTCTTTTTCTAGTGGCATTTCATCAAATTCTTTAATTCCCAGTGCCAAAACACGTAAAGCATTAGAAGCCATATAATTATTTGCCTCTAAAACTTTATTTTTAATAGAATCATCATCAATAGATAAATTTAATACTCTATCTAATGCACCTTTAGTAATAGCTATATATTTATTATTATCTTTTATAACTGTAGTCATTAATTTTCTATCACTATCAAATGGTATATCTAATAATCTCTTATATATTTTAATATCATTGCCATATAAATTATTAATATCTAATAATGCTAATTCAGTTGGATCACCTACTCTAATTATTTTACCATTATTATTTTCAATTGATGCATCACAACAAATTGCAAAATAGCTTAACATTTTCTTTTCTTCATTTGATAAATCTTTAATTTCTTTAATTTCATTTAAATATAAACTAGTTACAGTCATTTTATTTTGAGTAAGTGTACCAGTTTTATCAGAACAAATAACATTACAAGAGCCTAGAGTTTCAACAGCAGGAAGCTTTTTAACAATTGCATTTTTCTTGCTCATTTTAGCAACACCAATTGATAAAACAATTGTAACAACAGTAGCAAGTCCCTCAGGTATTGCCGCAACAGCTAGGGCAACTGAAGTTATAAAAGCATCACTAAAAAATTCCCAATTCCAATTATAAGAAACCATTTCTAAAATAAAGACTATAACACATATTATAAGTGCCATAACACCTATTAAACTACCAACTGAATTTAATTTATGCTGAAGTGGAGTTAATTCTTCTTTATCTTCATTTAGCATTTTACCGATTTTACCAATTTCAGTATTCATTCCAACACTAGTAACAATAGCCCTAGCCTTACCATTTGTAACATTTGTTGATGAGAATAGACAATTCTTCTTATCCCCAAGAGAGATATTACTTTCTTCAATATAATCACTTGTTTTGTCTACTGAAACTGATTCTCCAGTTAAAGCTGCCTCATCAACCTTTAAATTACTACATTCAATAATTCTTGCATCTGCAGGAATACTATCTCCTGCCTCAACTATAATAATATCTCCTACTACAAGTTCCTTCGCATCAATAGTAGCTATACTATTATTTCTTACAACCTTTGAGCTCGCTACAGACAACTTTTTTAATGCATCAAGACTTTTTTCAGCCTTATTTTCCTGATATAAGCCTAATATTGCATTTAATAATACTACAATCATAATAATTAAAGATTCTATCCATTCATTAAGATCTATTATAATTGATACGATTGCCGCAATTATTAAAATAATTATCAAGGGATCTTTAAATTCAAGAAGAAATTTAATCCATAAAGGCTTTTTCTTCTTCTCTTCTAAAACATTTTTTCCATAATTAGTTCTATTCTTTAGAATAGTAGAATCATCTAATCCCTTAGATAAATCTGAATCAAACATCCTTTCAAGCTCACTTAAGCTATATTCCTTATTATTTTCTTTCATAATTCCTCCATATATTATTATTTTATAAAAAATAAAAAGACCCTATTTATATTTATTAAAAATATAATTAAGGTCTTGCAAATCAATATATGACAACTATAGCCGGAAAATATTTTCGAGCTGACGACTATAGAAACTAATTTCTTAGAAGCTACTCCCCTTTAAGGACTATTCATTTTTAAGTTAATTATATTTAAAATTATTATAAAGTCAATATAAAATTATTAATTTTTAAAAAATATTATTACCAATAATAAATATATGCAAAACCTATATAAAATATTACAATAAATTAACTTTTATATAAAATTAAACTATAAAAAAAACCTATTTCTAGGTTCTTTTAATACACAAATAAATAAATTCCAAGAAATTGAACTATCGCGCCAATAAGCACAAAGAAATGCCAAATAAAATGTGACGCTTTACTCTTCATCGCAAAAGGAATCATACCTAAGGTATAAGCTAATCCTCCTCCTAATATCATAAAAAATAATGGGAGATTAGAATTCTCTAGCCATAGCCAGCCTGGAATAAATAAAACTCCACTCCAGCCTATTGAAAAATATAATGGGAAATTTAACCATTTAATTCTTCCAGGGCCAAATACAGAAACTAAAGTAATACCAGTAATAATTGCTACCCATTGAATAATAAATATTATTATTCCCATATAGTTAGAAAAGAAATTATCATAAGCATAAATTTGATTCCATTCTACTAATAATAATGGAGCGAAAGTACCACCTATTAATAAATAAATAGAGGTATAATCGAATCTTCTCCATAATCTTTTAACTCTAGACCCATAAGGAAAAGCATGATATAAAGAGCTCATTGACATAGTAAATAACATACATATACCATAAATAATACCTGATGCTAATTCAAATGGAGTATCTGATTTTATTATTAATAATATTAATGCCGCAATCGCAAATAAAGCCCCAACTCCATGAGTAATAGAATTTCCGACCTCTTCAAGAACACTTCTTTTTGGTGGTTCATTTAAAATTCTATTTTTTTCTCTTATTGGAGCTTTTCTAATTTCATCTTCCTCACGCTTAATATCATCTTCTATTTCTGTGATTCTTTTTTCTTCAATTTTTCTATTCTTTTCATTTAATTTTTGATTTTTCTTTTCAATTTTTCTTAATTCCTTATCATTCATACTATTCCTCCCATGGGAAGTCAGTTGTAATATCACCAGTAATATTAGTACCAAAGCTATTAATAGTAGTAGTATTACTTGATGGTGTTGAAGTAGTACTAGTTGATGTAGTAGTTGTTGTAGTATTACTTACATTTTCTTTACTTGATGTAGTATTATCTGGATTATTACAAGAAATTAATAATAATCCAAATCCAATCAATAAAAACATTAAATATTTTCTCATTCTTCTCTCCTAAAATAATTATATATATTTTCAGCTATATTTTTGGGCATACCAGAATTAATTAATTCTTCAATGCTCGCTTCTTTTATTTTGTCTATAGTAACGAAATATTTTAATAATGCTTCCTTCCTTTTATTTCCTAAGCCCTCAATATTATCTAATATTGATGAAAAGAAACCTTTTGCCTTAGTAGATCTAAAGAAGCTTATTGCATAATCATGAACTCTTTGGGAAATATCTGCAATCAATAAATATATAGGTCCATTTTTATCAATTTCAATCAATTCATCATTATAAAATAATATAGTGGCCTTATGATGATCATCCTTTTGAACACCTAATACAGGAATATCTAAATTTAAGCTATTTAATACTTCTATTGCAGCATGAACCTGTATAGCTCCACCATCCATGATTATTAAATCAGGAAATTTTGAATTTTCCATAGTTAATCTTAAATATCTTCTATAGATAACTTCCTTCATTGTTTCATAATCATTTGCGCCTTCAACGGTTTTTACATGATATTTACGGAATTCCTTAGGTGAAGGCTTTCCATTGATATATGTAACCATACCAGAAACAGGATATTCTCCAAATAAATTAGAATTATCAAATGCTTCTATTCTATATGGTGTGTTTATTCCTAATAGCTTACCTAATTCCTCAATTGTTTCAATCTTTTTTAGAACTTGATTCTTATAGATATTTCTTTTATTTTCTAAATTAAATTTAGCATTATATAATGCCATATCTAAAAGCTCATTTTTCTTACCAAGCTTAACCTCTTGATAGCTAATACCTAAAATTTCTTCGACATTCGGTAAATCAATTCCCTTAATACATAATTCCTTAGGCTTAACATTTAAATCATAAAATTGAATTAAATAATTATAAACCTCATCTACTGCATTATCATATAAATTAATAATTGTTTGATGATTTTGAACAATATTACCTAATCTAGTAATAATAATATTTATTGAAATATCATCATTATCTAAATATACTCCAATATAATCTCTACTAGTTAAATCATTAATAGAGATCTTTTGTTTTGCAATGGTTTCTTTTATGGAATTAATTAAATCTCTATACTCAATAGCCTTTTCAAATTCCATATTCAATGAAGCTTTTTCCATTTCAACAGATAATTCTTTAATAACATCATCACAATTACCATTTAAAAATGATGCTATCTTATTTTTATATTCGGAATAATCAATATTATTCTTATTAATACATGGAGCTAAGCACTGCTTCATATGATAATATAAACATTCTTTATTAGGAATATTATAGCATTTTCTTAAAGGATAAATTCGATTTAATAAATCTACTGTATTTCTTGCAGCCTTAACATTAGGATAAGGTCCAAAATATCTTGCATAGCCTTTTTTTCTTTTATTTCTAGTAACAATTAGTCTAGGGTGTAATTCATTAGTTAGGGCAACATAAGGATAAGTTTTATCATCTGTAAGCATAATATTATATTTAGGATTATATTCTTTAATTAAATTAATTTCAAGAACATAAGCTTCAAGCTCTGATGCTGTAATAACATAATTAAAATCACAAATTTCACTAACTAGCTTTGTTGTTTTAGCATTATGAGCTCCATGGAAATAGCTTCTAACTCTATTTTTTAAATTTTTAGCTTTTCCTACATATATAATATTTCCTTCTTTATCAAGCATCTGATAGCTTCCAGGTAAATCTGGAAGAAGCTTTAACTTTTCATCAATTAATCCCATATTAACACCAATAGAATTATAACAAAAAATTTATAAAATAAAAAGGCTAATGATGTCATTAACCATATTATTTATTATTCTGCTATGTTATCCTCGGGATTACTCTTTTTAAATGTCATAGTACATTTACCCATTAAAATCTCTTCTAATGCTTGACCAACAGGCTTAACACATACTCCATCCTCTGCAGAAGTCCAACCCTCTTCATCAATAATCTTTGCACGCTTTGCAGCTGCATAAGCTAATTTATATTTAGAATCAATTTTTTCTAATAATGCATCCACTGAAGGGTAACGCATTCCATCATATTCATTTTTATTACTCATCATAAATCCTCCATTTTCTTAACTATTATAACATATTTAATAAAAATAATCTATAATTATTCTTCGTCTTCACCAATTAATTCCATATATTTATGGATAGAACGTTCAGTTTTTGCATGCTCAGCACGAATAATTGCCATTATTCTATCTGCTGCATTATTAACCTCATCATTAACTACTATATAATCATAGTATTTAGCCTTTTTAAATTCACGATTAGCCTTTTGAACTCTTTGTTCAATTATTTCTTCTGATTCAGTACCTCTATGTCTTAATCTATCATATAAGGCTTGTTTTCCAGGAGGTACTAAGAAGATACTTACACAATTAGGCATTTTCTTTTTTACCTGCTGAGCACCCTCAACTTCAATTTCCAATACAACCTCATTACCACGATCAAGATTTTCATTAACCTTATCTAAAGGAGTACCATAATAATTTCCTACAAATTCAGCATATTCTAAGAATTTACCTTCTTTAATTCTATTTTCAAATTCTTCCTTTGATACAAAGTAATAATCCCTACCATCTACCTCACCTGGACGAATTTTACGTGTAGTCATTGATACACTATATACTAGATTATGATTTGGCATGTTGAATAATGCCTTACGCACTGTACCTTTACCTACTCCAGATGGACCTGATATTACGACTAATAAACCACGATCATTTAGCTTCATACAAAATATACCTCTTTAAAACATATACCAATATATATACATTATTTTATGAAAAAATTCAAGTTTTTATAATAAATCAATTAAATCATTTAAATTAAATACGCTTTCAATAATATTCTCTAATATTATTTTAACATTATCAATATTCACTAAAGAATTATATTCTAAGACAATTACATTATCATTATTAATTTTACAAGTTAAATATTTTGATTTTAAATTAAAATTATTCATATTATTTAATACTTGTAAATTAATATTATCTACTCTTCTAATATTTATCATAAATGAAAAATTATTATCTTTAATAGTAATATAAGGAAATAATGAATAATTATTTAAATTTAATTGAAATGAATAAGGATTTTCTCCCTCAATAGAAATATTTTGTTCAATTAAATATTTAATTAATTCATCTTTAATAGTTTTTTTACTAAATAATCCCATAAAATCACCTTTAGATTAATTTTACCATAAAACATTTAAAATGTATCTTTTAATTTAATTTATTTTCTTTATTTTTTACTCAATAAATGCTATACTTTTTTTTGGTGATAATATGAGCTTTGATGGATTATTATTAAATAGAATAATTAAAGAAATAAATTTTCTTAAAACAGGTAGAATATCTAAAATAAATGAATCAGGAAATACTGATTTCATTTTCACTATTAGAGTAAATAGAGAAAATTATAATTTGATGCTATCATTTTCTAGTGAATATTCAAGAATTCATATTACTAATAAAATGTATGATAGTGTATTAACTCCAAAAAGCTTTACATTATTTTTAAGAAAACATATTGAAGGATATTTTATTAATGATATCAAACAATATGAAAATGATAGAATAGTAGTTTTTGATTTAATTGGACATAATGAATTAGAGGATTTATGTAACAAAAAACTTATATGTGAAATCATGGGAAGATATTCAAATTTAATATTAACAGATGAAAACTATGTTATTATAGATTCACTAAAGCATGATGGTGTAGGTGAATATAATAGAACTATTCTTCCTAATGCTATATATCAATATCCTGATAATAATAAAATAAATCCTATTGATTTAAAATTAGAGGATTTTAAAAGGATTAGCTTAGAAAAAGGATTAAATACTCCAAAGGATTATTTAAATTGTTATTTAGGATTATCTATGCATGTAATAGAAAATTCCTTTATTAATGATTATGTTGATAATAATTTATATAATTATATTAATATTGAATTAAAGCCTGTTATATTTAAAAATAAAAAAGGGAAATTAGATTATTATTATAATCCTTTAAATGAAGAAATTGTAAAGGAATTTAATAATTTATCTTCATTATTAGACTACTTCTATTATGAAGAGGATTTAAAGGCTAAGATAAAATTAAAAACTAATGATTTATCTAATTTTATTAATAAACAAATAAAAAAATATGAAGCTAAGCTTAGTAAGCTTGAAAAAGAAAAAATAGAAGCATTAGATAATGAAGAATATCGAATTAAAGGTGAATTATTATTATCTTATCCTAGTTTAAAAGAAAAATGTAATTATGTAGATATTTATAATTATTATATTGATAAAGAAATTAGAATAAATCTTGATCCTAAATATACTGTACTTGATAATTCTAATAAATATTTTAAAAAATATCAAAAGATGAAAACATCTTTAAAATATATTGAAGAACAAAAGGAAATAGCTCAATCAGAAATTAATTATTTTAAATTATTAAAATATCAAATTTCTGATTGTAGTATTAATGAAGCATTAGAGATTCAAGATGAACTTATAAATAATAAATATCTATTTAAGCATAGTGATTCTAAACCAAAGAAAAAACAAAAGCCTAAACTATTAACATATATTTTAGATAATAATACTTTAATTACTGTTGGTAAAAATAACTTGCAAAATGAATATTTAACTCATAAGCTAGCATTACCTAATGAAATGTGGTTTCATATTAAGGGTGCAGAGGGTAGTCATGTTGTTTTGCATAATTGTGGAGAATTATCTGAAGAAGAAATTAGAACATCAGCTATTTTAGCAGCATATTACTCTACCTATAAGGAATCTAGTAGTGTAGCTGTAGATTATACAAGAGTTAAATATATAAAAAAAATACCCGGAAAAAGAAATTGTTTTGTAACATATACTCATCAACATACAATTTATATTGATCCAGATATTAATATTATTGAAAAATTGAAGGTGAAAAAATGAAAAATTCTTATAAAAGATTTGCCTATTTTTATGATGAAGTCACTTCAAGCTTAAATTATTATTTATGGTTTGAATTTGTAGAGCCATATTTAAAAAAAGGAGATAGCATTTTAGATTTAGCTTGTGGTAGTGGTACATTTCTTTCAATTTTATATATGAATGGATATAAATGTGAAGGTTTAGATTTAAGTGAGGAAATTATAGAAATAGCTAATGAAAAGAAAAAAATTAATCGCTTTGATATTGATTTTCATGTTAGTGATATGACTAATTTTAGAATGAATAAAAAATATGATATGATTACTTGTTTTTTTGATTCTATAAATTTTTTAAAAACTAAAAATGATATTAATAAAATGCTTGATTGTGTAGTAGCTCATTTAAAGGATGGAGGATATTTTATATGTGATATCTTCTCAAAAGAAATGATGAGAGAATATAGTAATAATGAGATTCATGAGGATTATGAAACCTTTAAAATTGATTGGACAACAATAAAAGCAACCAAAACCTCACTTAAGCATACAATAAATATTAGTGAGCTTGATGATTGCTTCAAAGAAAATTATTATGAATATTATTATGATATTAGAGATATTTCACATAAAAAGCTTAAGCTTATTAAAATATCTGGTGATTTTAATGATGATTTAGAAGATGATGATGAAAGAATCCTACTTGTATTTCAAAAATTATAATTTAGATAATTCTAAATAACACATTTCAAATGTTTCAATATAACATTCTAGTAAAAAAGGAGCTACTTCTCCTTTTTTTCTTATTTCATCAAGAATTTTAATAGAATCATCATATAATACCTCTGAACCTATATTTAATGATATTCCTTTTATTTGATGAATAAGATTATGAATAGAATCAAAATCATTATTTTTGATATATGATTCCATTTGAGGTTTAAAATTTTTATAAGTATTTAAGAAATTAGTCTTTAGCTTATCAAATATTTTTTCACTATTTGCTAAATATTGCATAGCTATTTTCTTATCAATATATGCCATATTTTTCTCCTTAAAAATTAAATTTAGAATCATACTCAATATCTAAATGAGTTTGATAAAATAATGTAATTGCCTTAATTAAATCCTCTAAATCATATCTTCCTGCAGTTTCATAGGCAGAATGCATTGCAATTTGAGGAAGTCCAATATCAACTGATGGAATAGATACATTCATAAGTGATATCGCACCTAAAGTAGACCCACCTAAAACATCACTTCTATTAGTATTTTTTTGATATTTAGAATTACTTCTTTTACATATTTCTTCAAAATATGCAAGTGATAATCCATCTGTAGTATATGAGCCTCTTGCTGCATTTTTAATTACTATTCCTTCATTCATATATGAAGCATTTGTAGGATCATATTTTTGAGGATAATTAGGATGATAGCCTTGAGCATTATCTGCTGAAATAATAAATGAAGATGCTAAGAATGATTTATGTTCTAAATAGCTAAAGCCTAAAGTTAATGATATTCTCTCTAATGTATCATGAAGTAGCATAGATCCTGCTCCTTGTCTAGTACGAGAGCCAATTTCTTCATTATCAAATAATACCATTACATTAATAGAATTATTTTTAGGATTTGAATTTAATAATGATTTAAGTAATGCATAAGAGCATTCTAAATTATCAATTTGAGGAGCCATTATAAATTCTTTTTTAGCTCCAACAAGCATTCCTCTATCTAATAATGATAAATATAAATCATGAGATATTATATCTTCTTTATTTATATTATATTTTTTAGCTAATGCTTCTAATAAATCATAATCCTTATCAGTTGTTAATAATGGTAATAAATCTATTTGAGGATTTAGTGCTACCCCTTTATTTAATTCATGATAATAATGAATTGAACAATTAGGAATCATACATACTGCATCATCAAATGATACAATTTCTTCATGAAATCCTTTTTCATCCTTAACAATTAATCTTCCTGCAATATTTAGAGGTCTATCCATCCAGGTATTATAAATAGGGCCTCCATAAACCTCAGTATTAAGCTTTATGTATTTGCCATCTATTTTAAAATTAGGCTTTAGCTTAAAGGTTGGAGAATCTAGATGAGCTGCAGTAATATTATAGCTAATATTAGTTATTTCATTAGGTAAACAAAATGCTAATATTGATGAAGAATTTCTTTTAATAAAATATTTACCATTAGGTAATAATTCCCATTTATTAGATTCATTTAATTCAATATATCCATTATTAATTAATACATTCTTGATATTTCTTGCCGCATGAAATGCTGTTGGGCTTTCTTTAATAAAATTTAAAAATCCTTCCATATTACTCCTCCAAAATAAATCTTGCTTCAAAACAAATTTCATTATTCACATATCCTATAAAATTATGAGAATTATCTATATGATAATAACCAATATGTATTAAATCATTATAATGAGCCTCACTTACAAAGGATATCTCAATTGTTTTAATTTTTTTGTCGTTAATTGTATTTAATTCATATATCATATCAAAATATCTAGCATTATTCATATGACCATTATGATCTAAATCACTCAACCTAACCTTATAATCTATTTCCTTTTCATATAAATCTCTACTATTATTTAATCTTCTAGGAAGCTTTTCATTATAAATAGTATTAGTATAAAAATTTCCTTCAATTGATACTTCACAGGCTTTTCTTAATCTATGAGTATTACTATCAAGTATTACCCATTTAGATAATGCAGTTAATATAGTATTACCATTACTATCAAGCATTCTATACTCTCTTTCATGTTCTAAAGGTAAAGGCTTTTTAGGCCAAGTTTCTACACTAACTATATCACTATATTTAGGTAATTTTCCAACAACATCAACTCTAGTATAAAAAACTACCCAGATTAAGTTTTTATTTAATAAATCATGATATCCTATATTTAATTTTGTTGCATGTAATCCAGCAATATCCTGTAATAAATCCATTATTCCAGAAGGTCTTAAGTATTCTTTATAGCCCACACAATTTGTTTGAACAAAGAAATCTTGTTTCATTTTTAATTCATCCATTATTTCACCTCTAGATACAATTGTCCTAAAATATAGGTTATTGAAAATAATATTACAAAGATATTTAACATAAAAATAGCAGGTATTAAATATACTAAACCTCTAAATAATTTATTATTAATTCTAAGTGATAAACTAATATATTTCTTTCTTTTAATAAACATTATTATAAAATTTATATAATAAATTAATAATATAATAATTAAAAATATTAAGCTTAATAAATATAATGTATCATTTATCCTATGATATCCATAATTTCCTATAGAAAATATACTAAAAAATATTAATCCTGATAATGAAATAATATTTATATTTCTAATTTGTAAATGAGTAGTAGGCTTATTGTAAATAAATATTTTTTCTATTAAATAAGGGAATACTGATAATAAAACAATCATTAATCCATAAAAATTAAAAGACATATTCTTCCTCCTAGCTACTATCATATATTATATAATTTTTTTAATAAAACTAAAAGGATAAAATAAAAAAAATATCTATTAAGGAACCAGCCCAGAATAGATAATTTTATTATAATCATATTACTAAAATAATCAATATGTTTCGACAATTAAAACGTTTTCAATTTAATAAAATTTCATTATTTGAGTTTTTTATTAATATTAATTTTACAAAAATCAACTTTATATAACAAAAAATCTATTATTAATAAAATTATATTAATATTATTCATATTAAATATTTTTCTCTTTACTATCTAAACATAGATATTTAAGGAAATATTTTTATCGATAAAAGCACATAGATATTTAGTCTCTTCTATAGTACATGCTAAAAAAGTTTAGCTTACATAGAGATTAGAGCTATTTTTCTATCAAAAGAGAATAATATCAATGCATCATCTAAATTCTCATTAAATTGTTTAGTTTTTAATATTTATATTTATAAACATCTATTTAAAATATTTAAGTTTAAAAAAGTTTTAGTTATTACATAATAATTTATTTATTTTATAATAGATAACATGCATTTACATTTTCAATAGTTTAATTAATATTAATTGTTCTTTACTATAAATTTAAGTTATGATAAAATCATTTGGGTGATTAAAAATGGATAATTATTTACAAAAAGCATACTGTATGAATCAAACAGTAAGAATCTATGCAGCTATTACTACTGAATTAGTTTCTCATGCCCAAGAGATATTTAACCTATGGCCAACAAGCGCTGTTGCCTTAGGAAGAGTCTTAACTATGGGAGCTATTATGTCTGCAACCTATAAAAATAATGATTTTTTAAATATTAAAATTAATGGTGATGGACCTTTAGGTAAAATTGTAGTTGAAGCTACTGATGGTAAGGTTAGAGGCTATGTAGAAAATCCAGGGGTTCTATTACAATATAATGATGGAAGAATTAATGTTAAAGATGGCGTAGGTAATGGATATATTGAAGTAATTAAGGATTTACATATGAGATATCCCTTCTCTTCTACTTCTGAAATTGTATCAGGTGAAATTGCTGAGGATTTCAGCTATTATTTTGCTAAATCAGAACAAATTCCTTCTGCAGTTGGTTTAGGAGTCACCTTAAATGATGATTCAAAGATTAAATCAGCTGGTGGATTTTTAATTCAGGTTATGCCAGGATGTAAGGAAGAATATATAGAAAAGCTTGAAAATAAGCTTAGTAATATGAAATCAATTAATGAAATGATTTCTTTAGGCTATAAAGCAGAAGATATTATTAATGAAATTACAGAAGGTGATTATCAATTACTTGAAACAAAGGAATTGAAATATGAATGTAATTGTAGCTTTGATAGATTTAGAAAAGGCTTAAAAACTTTAGGAATTGATGAATTATTAACAATAGCTAATGAAGATAAAAAAGCAGAAATCACTTGTAATTTCTGCAATAAAAAATATTTATTTGATGAGAATGATTTAAATTCTATAATTGAGGAGCTAAGAAGAAAGGAATCTCAATAGGATAGAATGTAAAATACTCAACAAATGCTAAAATTAGGATAAGCATTATCACACTTGCGGTCATATTACCAAGTGTGATTTTTTTATATCTATAATACATTATAATAAATGTAGAAGCAAAGAATATAATGATATCTATTGCCATAATACTATATCCTACTATACCTGTTACTGTATAATGAGCTGCTACCATAAATACCATAGCTACTAATAAACCAAAGACATAGCCCTGAAAGCCTTCTGCCCTATACATTATTGAATCTATAATCATTATTACTATCGTTGGTATAACAAGTAGTTTTAAATGCTCGAAAATACTTTCATTTCTTGGGAAGAATATCTTTAGAATATCTGCCCCAATCCATCCATATGCAAAATGACATAACAAGCCTAATGCTGAAAGTATTACATAAAATAATATTGCTGTTTTAATTCTCATATCATTCACCTTTTATAGTATATTCATAAATTATTATGTTTATTCATATTTTTATATATTGGTTTATTAAAAGGATAATCAATATTAATGAAATGTGTACAAGCAAATATTATATTAGAATAATTTTTAGCTATTTGATTTAATATTTTTAAATCATTTGTAATATCGATATTATTTTCTATTTTATATATTAATTTATTACCATTTATTATTTTATTAGGAAGTATTTCTTTTAATGCATTTTTTGTTGTTAAAGATGAGATAATTAAACTATTACTATTAATATAAGGAATTAGTTCTTCAAATACTCCTCTTATATTATTATAAAATAGCTTTAAAAATGGTAAAGCTACTATTGATAATGTATTACAAGCAAGTATTATTTCATCTACTCCTTTTTTTATTAAATAATCACATAAATATAAGCTTCTTTTTAATAAAAATTCTTTACTTTTTTTTCCATAAGGAAAATATCCTTTATCCATTATTAAAAAAAGATGGTCATTACTATTTAAATATTTCAAATAATAATAACCACCCTTACCAGAATCTATGATTCCAATTCTTTTCGTATTAATTCACCCTTTTGATTAGAAATTAAATCCTCACTAAAGGCATCAAAGACTCTTCTTGTTACCTCACAATCAACAAATGCATCATGAATTTGAATATCTTCTGTATCATAGAAAAGCTTATACATTTTAAATAAACCAGGATCATTTCTTAAATCATAATGACTTTTAATAATTTGACATAAATTAACAAATTTAGTTTTATCCTTTAATGAGGGAACCTCATTAATAATATATGAATCATTTAAAACTAATATGTCATTTTTACCATATACTACTATTACAGGATTATAATCCTCTAAAACTGATTTAAAATCCTCATAAAAAGCTTTATATTGGATTGCCTTGCTATAAAATTCAGATTGTGTAATACCTAAAAAGTTTTCTACTCTTTTAGTAAAATTCATTTTTATTTTTGGTATTACATAATTAGAATATCTACATAATTCTTCATTATTAGCCCCTATTACAATAAAACCAACTTGAATAATCTCTGTTTTAAAGCCTTTACCCTTAAATTGATAGCTTGGCATTGTCATTTCTAAATCTAAAAACATAACATTACCAAGTCCATTAATGAAGCTTAGTAAAGAATTATTAATGCTTTTTTTATCATAATAGGTTATTGAACAAAACTTGCCTAATCCTTTTAGAGTATAAATATATGATATTGTATGGGCTAAAAATCTTCCTTTTTTAACAAATTTATCTTCATCATATTCTAAATCAATCCAATTTCCTTGATATAAATATCTTTTAAATAAATTCATTTGGCTATTTTGAAAATAAAAGAATTCAATTTTTTTATAGGTTACAATTCCAATTATTTTAGAATCTAATTCTATCATATGAATAAATCCACTTATTCTCATTATATAGCCTCCTTATTATTTTTTAGGAACAGATACTGCCATTCCATCTCCAATATCATACACAACTGTATTAAAATTGGGATTTTTGATTAAATTATCATGGAAACCTGCAAGCTTCCTAATAATACCACGAACCGCTCTTGATTGTTTTTCATAATTTTCCTTATCATTTACAAGTCCATGAAATTCCATATTATCACATACTACAAAGCCATTAGCTGATAATAATGGAGTATAAATATCAAAGAATTTTTGATATTGAGCCTTTGCAGCATCAATAAATATTAAATCAAATTGATTATCCTTAACTAATTCATAGGCCTCTAAGGCATCATGAAATATTAAATGTATTTTATCTTCTAGTAAAGCCTTAGAAATATTTTTTTTAGCTTCTTCATACATTATTGGATTTCTTTCAATTGTGTAAACCTCACTGCCACATACTCTTGACATTCTTATAGCAGAATAGGCAATTGCAGTACCAATTTCTAGTATTTTTTTAGGTCTACTAATTCTAATTAATAGCTCTAAAAAGGATAATCCTTCATCAATAATGATTGGAACATGATTATCTAATGCATATTTTTTTAATTCTAAATCAAAATCTGAAAATTCTAAATTATTATTCTCCATCATTTGCTTCATCACCGCAATCACAGGAACCACATGAACCACATGAAGAGCCACATGAATCACAAGAACCGCTACAAGAACCTCCACAGCCCTCATTATCTTGATTACAATAATCAGCTAATAATTCTTCTAATAATTGCCATTCCTCTTCAGATTCAATTTTCTCTAATGAGCCTTGACCGTTTTCACTAGGAACATAAATAGCTGCTGATGCTTGTTGTGATTCTCTTATTTGGAACACTACATAATCATGTTCAAATTCTTCTGAATGATAAGTGAATAAAATATCTGCAATTAATTCCTTACCATCTTCTGTAAATAAAGTTATTGTACGATCTACCATATTTTCTCCTTCTTAGAATGAAATTTTATCTAGGTAGTTTTGTAAAATAACTACAGCAGCCATTTCATCCTTTTTATTTTTTCTATCTTTACGCTTAACATTTCCTGAAATCATTGCTCTATCAACAATTACAGTTGTTAATCTCTCATCCTCAAGTATTACCTTAATATTTGAGGATTCTTCTATTTTATTTTTAAAATCATTTGATATTTGACAACGAATTCCATTATCACCATTCATATGCTTAGGATATCCTAATACTACAGTGCTTACTTTTTCTTTATTACAAATATCAATAGTGTATTTTACTGCAAGATCATATTGATTATCATTAAATCTATAAGTATCATAAGCTCTTGCAAGCATACCAAGCTCATCACTTATAGAAACACCTAAAGTTCTACTTCCTAAATCTAGTCCTATGTATTTCATTATTTAATATTTTCCTTAACAAAGTTTAAAGCTTCATTAACCTTAGATGAATCTCTTCCACCGGCTTGAGCTAAATCAGGCTTTCCACCTCCGCCTCCACCTGTGATTGAGGTAAGAGCCTTAACAAGCTTAACCGCATCATAAGCTTTAGATGCTGATGCAACAAAGGTTACCTTTGCACCATCAACAGATGCAAGTACTACATAATCTAGATTCTTATTATTTCTTAATGCTGATGCCATATCCTTTAATAAATTAGTATCCTTAACATCAGTTGTTGTAATAAGCTTATTATTTTCAATTAAGGAATCATATGTATCTAATGATTTTAATAGAGATTGACTCTTTTTTGTATTATATTCCTTTTCTAAATTCTTATATGCTTCTTGAGCTAATTGAATTTCTTTTCTTAATGCTAATAAATAACGATAGCCTCTTTCATTTAATTCCTTAGTATTATAATTAAATACTAAATCAATACCCTCATTTTTAGCATTATTAATTAAACTATTAGCTTTTTCAATTACAGTATTTAAAGTATTTTGAATATTTGATAGATTATTCTTATATAATTCCATTGCGTTAGGTCCTGTTACAGCTAAAGCTCTAAAAGTACCTGAACCAATTGATTCAACAGATACAATCATAAATTCATTAACTTCTTTTGTATTAGCTACATGAGTACCAGCACAGAATTCCTTTGATATTCCCATATCTACTACTCTAACATAAGCACCATATTTTTCACCAAATAATGCCATAGCGCCAAGCTTCTTAGCTTCTTCAATAGGTAAAACCTTAGTATCAACTAAATGAGCTTCATTTATATATTGATTAACTAAATCTTCAACCTTAATAATTTCTTCATCAGTAAGATTTTGATAATTATTAAAATCAAATCTACAATATTCGCTACAAACTAGTGAACCCTGTTGATGAACATGATTACCTAAAACCTTTTGTAATGAAGCCTGAAGTAAATGGGCACTAGAGTGGTTTTTACGAGTTAAATCACGGTATTCTCTATTAACCTCTGCAAATACAATATCTCCAACCTTAAATGGATTATATTTTAATAAATGAAGATTTTGACCATTAGGCATCTTAGTAACCTCAAGTACCTCAATATCATCAATCTTTCCTTTATCGCATAATTGACCACCCTGAGTAGCATAAAATGGAGTTTCATCTAATACAACTGAATCACCAAATACCGCAATTACTCTTGATTTTTGATTTGTAATTAAATATCCTGTGAATTTAGATTCCTCTTTAAAGCTTAAATATGCTTCATTTTGTCCACCCATAGAATTCTCATCCTTACGAGCGTTTCTAGCACGATTCTTTTGTTCTAATAAATATTTTTTGAAGCCCTCAATATCAACACTTAAGCCTTTTTCTAAAGCATATTCTTCAGTTAATTCAATTGGGAAACCAAAAGTATCATATAAGATAAAGGCATCCTCACCACTAATAATACCATTACTCTTTGCTGAAATAGCCTCAAATCTTTTTTCTCCTTGTGCTAAAGTCTCTAAGAATTTAGCTTCCTCAGAAGAAATAATCTTTTTTACAATATCCTTTTTTTCATTTAAATATGGATAAAATGGATCCATAATTTTAATTACTACATCTACAAGCTCTGACATAAATGGCTTATTAATGCCAAGCTTCTTTGCATATTTAGAAGCTCTTCTTAATACTCTTCTTAATACATAGCCACGACCCTCATTAGATAAAGTAGCACCATCAGCTACAGCGAAGGTTACAGTACGTACATGATCGGCAATAACCTTAAATGCCATTTGTCCTTCATATTTAATGCCACTAATCTCTTCAGTCTTTTTAATTATTGGCATAAATAAATCAGTATCATAATTAGTATCTACCTCTTGCATTACACAACAAAGTCTTTCAAGTCCACAGCCTGTATCAATATTCTTTGATGGTAGTTCTTTGTAATCCTCTCTTTTAACTCCTTCTTTTGAATTAAATTGAGAGAATACAATATTCCAAATTTCAATGAATCTATCATTTTCAATATCATCACGAATTAATTCAGGTCCACGAGAATCATATTTTTCTCCTCTATCATAAAACATTTCTGTATCAGGTCCACAAGGTCCTTCACCGATTTCCCAGAAATTTCCATCTAAAGGAATTAAATGATCTTCTGCAATTCCATTTTTTACCCAACAATCATGGCATGTCTTATCATTTGAATAATATGTAATATATAGCTTATTCTTATCAAAGCCAAACCATTTATCGCTGAATAATAATTCTACAGCAAAGCCAATAGCTTCTTCCTTAAAATAATCTCCAATAGAAAAGTTACCTAGCATTTCAAAAAATGTATGATGTCTTGCAGTCTTACCAACATTTTCTATGTCATTTGTTCTTATACATTTTTGTGCATTTGTAATTCTTGGATTTTCAGGTCTTACACTTCCGTCAAAATACTTCTTTAATGGAGTAACACCAGCATTTGTCCATAATAATGTAGGATCATTTAGAGGTATTAATGAAGCAGAAGGTTCTACATTATGTCCTTTAGATTTAAAAAAATCAAGCCACATTTGTCTAATTTCACTTGATGTCATTTTTCTCATATTTATCCCTCCTAACGAGATTTTAAATTTACGTAGTAAATCTAACATATTAATTTTATCAAAATATTATCCTATATTCAACAAAAAATTAAATACATTGCTAGTTTTTGATAGAACTTTAATTGAAAAATTATAGTTGCATTATACAAAAAGGATTATAATGTTGAATATTTCCCCCAAAATAATATAATTATCTACTTTCTACTTACTAGTGCAATATAAAGCTAATCATCAATTATTACACATAATTTATTACCATTAGCTCCAACAATTGATTTCTTTCTTGTTGGTAAATTTAAAAAATCTATCATATCATTAAGCTCCTCTTAGATACTTATTTCTTAAATAATTTGCTTGCTCTTTTGCAATTAGATTTTCTATTTTACAAACAATAATACTACTATTTTTTATCTAAATAACAATCAAACAGATAATTATTCCTGTTTCTTTTGATCCCGTCTCAACGAATTTTTCGAGTTTTCGCTAAAAATAACTCAAAATCATTTTCCATTCAATTTTCTTTCTAAATATTCCGGCAATTCCTCTATTAGCTTATATTTAGATATTCCTATTGATAAATGATTTTTCTTTAATGTAGTTTCAGCAACATATCTATCTGCATCCTTACATAGTAGTAATCCTATAGTATCATTATCATCATCGATTTTTTCAAGATCGTCTATTGCATTAACATAAAAAACTAACTGTCCAAAATCAGATGGATTAAATTCACCTATTTTTACCTCAATCACTACATAAGCATGTATCTTTGTATGATACATTAATAAATCAATATAGAAATCTTTACCTGTAGGAGTTGTTAATTTATATTCCTTACCTGCTAAGGTGAAACCAGGGCCTAATTCTTGTAGAAACTTAATAATATTATCTATCATTTGATTTTTTAGGTCTTTCTCTGTTTTTATTTTTTCTTTATCTAAAAAATCAAATACATAGGTATCCTTAAATAATTCATTAGTTAAATCCTTAGAAGGAATTACTTCAGTAGTTGTAGGATTTATTAAGCTTCTTTCATAGGCCTTCATAGCTATTTGATTTAACACCATACTTCTTGACCAACCGTTTTTATGAGTTTGGTTAATATACCATATCATTTCTTCATGAGATTTAGATTTTTGCACAATTTCAATTAATGAAAACCATGCTATTTGGCCAGCAGGTTGCTGACTAAATTCAAAAGGATTAAATTCACTTGCTAAACGTGACATATACTTCAAATTTGTTATTGAATATCCCTTACCATAATCTTTTAAATCATTGGATAATCTTTCAATATATTTGTTCCCCCAAACCTTTCTTTGATTAATGATTGTGCCTATTTCATAGTAAGTCATTATCATAGCACTATTAACAACAACCATTGCTTTAGCTTGGTTAGTTCTAATAGTTTCTTTTATTTTATTTAAATCCTGCAAATAATCTTTCTCTAAAATCGTTATTTCTTTTGTTTTAATCATAATATTTATTTCCTCTTTTCTCAAAAAATAAATCCTGCAAAGCTTTAAGCCTTACAGAATTTAATTATTAAAATATAACAAATAATTATTTTATTTTTTTATTATTATAATAGTCTAGTTTACTTCTAATAGCATTATTATTCATTTTTTATAAATTATATATTTTTATCAAAAAATAAATATATTTTTTCTTATAATTATTTTTTTTATCATTTTGATAAAATAGTAAAAAATAGAATAAAAGCATCATATTTTTTCTCTTTATTTTATTATTTTTTTAATCTATAATACTACTAAAAAAGGAGTAATAATATGACATATAAGGATTTTTCAAGAATAATTAAAGATAAAAGAATAGAGGCTCAAATTAGTCAAAAGGATGTTGCCTTTATGATTCCAATTAGAGCCTCTAAATATAATAAAATTGAAAATGGTAAGCAAGAGCCTACATTTTTTGAATTACAAAGAATATGTCAAATATTAAATATAAATATTAATGAAATATTTAATATTAAAATTGAACAAATACATAAATATTATGATTAATTATTCAATATTTATTTTTTTCATAATCTTTTTCATTGAATTATTTTTTTTTAATAATGTAGGTAAATACATACCTGCAATAATACCAATAAATAATGTACATACATGCTTCATAATATCACCAGTATTATTTTTTATTAATTAAAATAAAATAAACTGGTAAAATATTCCTACATAAATGAATAAGGGCTAATTCCCTCCATATCATATTCACCTAAAGTATCAAATGGTATTTCAGGATCAAATATTTTAACTTCTATTCTATTATTAAAAGTATCCTCTATTCTTTTTGATAATGTAGTTTGTCTTAAATATTCACTATTATGAATAGCGTAATTTAGACTTTCAATTTTTCCCATAAGAATAAGCTTCTTTTTAGCACGAGTTATCGCAGTATAAATAAGCTTCTTTTTTAGCATAATATGATAGCTAGGTAAAATAGGCAAAATAATATTATCAAATTCAGAACCTTGTGATTTATGAATTGATATTGCATAGCCTAAAGCTAAATTATCAATATTTTTAGTAGAATAATTAACTATTCTACCATCAAAATCAATAAGCATTACATCATTATTATCAACTTTGATAATATCTATTATTTTACCAATATCTCCATTCATTATTTGTAATTCTGCATCATTTTTTAATTGTAATACCTTATCATTTCTTTTAAATACCTTTGTATCTCTTTTAATAAGCTTTTCGTTTTCAGGATTAAACCTAGATTGAATATGAGAATTTACTGCATCTATTCCTGCAACTCCTGCATACATAGGGATTAGTATTTCCATATCATTTTGGAGATCTCCTCCATTTTTTAAATAATTATCTAATATTTTATCTAAATTATCTATTAAATCTTTAGAATCTAAATTATAATAAAATATTTCTTTCTTTCTAGATAATACTGTATAATCAATTCTTTCATTTAATATCATTTGACTTAATTTGATGATATCAGAATCATTAGCTTGTCTCATTATTTGATTTAACATTGTAGTTTTAAAAATACTAGTATGAATTAAATCATATAAGACATTACCAGGTCCTACTGATGGTAATTGGTTACTATCTCCGACTAAAATAACTTGAGTACTATTTGGTAATGCTTTAAATAAATTAGAAGCTAAATTAATATCAACCATAGATGCCTCATCTATAATTAATAAACTACAGGTTAAAGGATTATATTCATCATGCATGAATTCTCCATCAAAATTATACCCCAGTGCCTTATGAATTGTTGATGCTTTTAAATTTGTAGTTTCTATCATTCTTTTTGACGCTCTACCAGTTGGGGATACTAATAATACCTTATAACTAAATTCATCAGAATTATAATCTATATTAGTTAATTTACTATAGCATAATAATATTCCCTTTAAAATAGTAGATTTACCAGTACCTGGACCACCAGTAATAATAGATAATTTATTTGATAAAGAATTAATAATAGCTTCCTTTTGTAAAGGAGTATAATTAATATTAATAGTTTTTTCAATAATTGATAAATTATTTATAATAGTATCCTTACTAAATTTTTTATAATCACTACTATATAATTTAACAAGCTTTGAAGCTAAATTATTTTCAGAATAATATAATGAATGATCATAGTATCTTTCCTCTTCAAAACAAAGCTTTTTTTCTTCAATTAATTCTAATATAGAAGCATTCATTAATTCATCTGTAATTAAAGGATTATTTTCTAATAAACCCTTACTAGAATTAATTAATTGTTCTTTAGTTAAAAATGTAAAGCCTTGATTATAGCATACATAATTTAATGTATATAAAATAGAAGCCTTTATTCTTCTAATATCATTAACCTTAAATCCTAAATTCAATGCTAAATTATCACATCTTTTAAAGCCAAATCCTTCAACATCATATAATAATGTATAAGGATTATCCTCAATTATGGCAATAGAATTACCCTCATATTTAGAATAAACTCTTTCAACCATTTTTGCAGTTAATCCAAAGCTATACAATCTAATAAAAGCTTGTTCCATCTGATAATTATTTTTTATTACAGCTACTATTGTATCTCTTTTCGCTTGATTTAAACCTGATACATTCTCTAATACCTTAGGGTCTTCCATTATTTTATCAATACAATTTGTACCTAATTTATCTACAATATTAAAAGCTAGTTTAGGTCCAATTCCATGAAATTTATCACTAGATAAATAACTTATTAGTCCTTCTTGAGATAGTTTTTTTGATTTACTAGCTATAGAAACAACTAATTGCTCACCATATTTAGGGTGAGTTTTCATTTGTCCTACAAAATCATAATCTAGTCCCTTTTCTAAATCAGGAAAGCTTCCAACTACAACTAATGATTTATCATTATCTAATATTATTTTACATACCTTATATAAAGAATCATTTGCTTGATAAATGATACTATCTAAGCATCCTGTAACTGTTACAAACTCATCCATTAATATTTTCTTCTTTCTTCATTGAAGTAAACCTCATCAATAATACCACCACCAAGGCAAACCTCACCATCATATAATACTACTGCTTGTCCTGGAGTTACAGCTCTAACTCCTTTACTATAAATAACCTTCATTTTATTTGAATTAATATACTCAATTGTAACTGGATTATCCTCTTGACGATATCTAAATTTAGCTTGATATACTTTATTTTCAACTGGAATATCACAAATCCAATTTAAGCTTGAAGCATAACACCAGTTAGAAATTAAATAATCACTATCATGACCCTGTCCTACAATTAATTGATTTCTTTCTAAATCCTTACCACAAACAAACCAAGCTTCATTTTTATAATCATGATTACCACCTATACCAAGACCTTTTCTTTGTCCTATAGTGTAATACATTAATCCATCATGATGACCGATGATATCTCCTTCCATTGTAACAATATCACCAGGCTTAGAAGGTAAATAATTTTGTAAAAACTTTTTAAAATTTCTTTCACCTATAAAACATATACCTGTTGAATCCTTTTTATCAGCTGTATATAAATTAGCATCATGTGCTATCTTTCTAACCTCAGATTTTGTTAAATGACCAACAGGAAATAATGAATGTCTTAATTGCTCTTGAGAGATTTGAGATAAAAAATATGTTTGATCCTTATTAGAATCTACTCCTCTTAATAAATAACTTTTTTCCTTATCATGCTTAACTCTTGCATAATGTCCCATAGCTATATAATCAGCACCTAAGCTTGATGCATGTTTCAAAAATGCATTAAATTTAATATATTTATTACACATAATATCAGGATTAGGAGTTCTTCCACTTTTATATTCATTTAAAAAATAAGTAAATACAGTATCCCAATATTCCTCTATAAAATCTATTCTATGCAATTTTATACCTAATTCCTCACAGACCTTAACAGCATCCTGATAATCCTTTTCCTGAGGACAAACCTCATCATCAATATCTGGATTACCTAAAATATCATTATTTGTAGCGCTATCCCAATTTCTCATAAACATAGCTTCTACATCGTAGCCCTCATCCTTAAGTAATTTTAACGCAACACTACTATCAACTCCACCTGATAAGCCTAAAATTACCTTCATAAGAACACCTTCTTTCAACATCACTATTCTATCATATTTATTATTTTACAACAATTATTTATTTAGAATAATTATAAATTATTATTTTTTTAATAATTCTTTTGTCAATTCATGAAATAAAAGACCTCTTTCCATGAAACTATTAAATTGATCATATGAAGGATACATAGGGGAATAAATAATATATTCTTTATTAATTCTATTATAGTAAGCATTATAATAAGCTTCCTTTAAATTTTCAAATTTGAATACTCTAATATTTTTACTATAAAAATAAGCTTCTATTTTATCCTTACTATCCCCATAAGCAAAAACACATTTTATATTATTAAGACTTTCTTTTGATAAATATATAGGTATTCCTCTATCAAAACCACCACATATTAAATATACATTATTATATTCTTTTAATAATTGATTTGTTGCTTCACTATTAGTACTTTTAGCATCATTAATTATATATTTATTTTCTAATTGGGCTCTATAGGGCATTAATTTATATTTTTTTAATCTTTTTATTGCTAATTTCAAATCATAATTTAAGCTTATAATTACTCCTAATGCAGCCATTATATTTAAAATAATATAGCTTCTTACATTTTTTATAGTTAATATTTTCTTTTCCTTAAAATAAATATTATTTCCTATTTTAGTAATTGATGAGCTTGTATTAGCTTGTGAATAGGTTATTGTTTTTGAATTAATTTTATTTAAATTTATATATTTATTTTCCTTCATATAAATAAATATATCTTTATTATCCATATTATTTAAAGGCTTAAGCTTAGAATTAATATAATTTTCTAATGTTTTATGATAATCAATATGACATGGTGAAATATTTGATAATACATAAATATTAGGCTTTAATTCTTTTATTCCTAGAAGCATAAAGGATGAAGCTTCAACCACATAATATTTCTTATTAGGATAATCAACTAGAGCATCACCTATACTATATCCCATATTCCCACATAACACTGCATCATTACCTAACATTGTAGATATCATTGATGCGATCGTAGTTTTACCATTAGAACCACTAACTAAAATAATATAAGGATGAAGTAATCTATAAACTAATTCAATATCTGTAATTACTTCACCCTTTAATAAATTAAATACCTTATCCTTAGGATTTATTCCTGGGGAACGAATAATTAAATTATAATCCTCTTCATTAATAATTTCTTCACTATTTTTTATAATATATATCTCATGTAATTTATCTAATAGTCTAGATATACCTTTATTAGCTATACCATATCCCAATAATAAAATCATATTATCACCAATTAATCGTATGATTAATTTAAGATTTTATGATTAATATAAATGAAATATTAATACAATAGAAATTAAGAAAAATTCAATAATAAAAAATATTAAATCTATTTCCCATTCTTTTTTTCCAATTGCTTCTAAATGATGATGAAAGGGAGCCATTTTAAAGATTCTTTTATGCTTCTTTTTATAATATGTAACTTGAATAATTACTGATAATACTTCAAAAATGAATATTAATGCCATAATAATAAATGCAAATATAGCATTTAAATATAAAGCTATCATTGAATAAAATACTCCTAAAAATAAAGAACCTGTATCACCCATAAATAAATATGCTTTAGGAATATTAAAGCACCAAAACACAAATAAAGGTATTGATACTATTGAAATTAAATACATAGTTTCATATTCTTTTTTTTCATATGCTATTAAGATAAAGGCAATAGATAATAATAATGATAATCCTCCACATAATCCATCTATTCCATCTGTTAAGTTAAAAGCATTTGCTGATGCATTTAAAAAAAATAAAATAAATAAACCAAATAGCCATTTAATATCAAATTGAAAAAAATATAAATTTAAGGTAGTAGTATCATTTATATTTAAATAAAAAATAAAGGATATTATTGCAATAATTGTTTCTAATAATAATTTTATATTTGGATTAATTCCTTTATTATTCTTTTTTATAATTATTAATAAATCATCAATAAATCCAATTAATCCATACAATAGGGAGGTAATAAATATTTGTAATATTTTTATATTATTAATTAAAAATATTAGTGGTAATATTAAAAAGAATATTCCTCCCATTGTAATAGTACCATTTTTAATTTTATGAGAAGAAAGTCCTTCTTCTCTTTCATATTGAGAAGCCTTTTTAAAGAATCTAATATATATAGAATAAAATAATATTGATATTAAAGATAAAATAAATAAATTAAGAAAAATATTCATTTACTACCTCTAAATCATTAAAATGAATTCTTTTATTATTAATTTCCATATAATCTTCATTTCCTTTTCCTAATATTATTAAATAATCATTTATATTCATTTTATTTAATTGATAATATATAGCTTCTTTTCTATCAATTATATAAGGTAAGGGATTTATATCTTTATTAATATCATTTATTATATCTAAAGGATTTTCATTTCTAGGATTATCAGTTGTTAATAATACATTTTCATATTTTGATAATATTTTTCCTATTTCACTTCTTTTTTCTTTTTCCCTATTGCCACCACACCCACAAATAATAAAAAGTCGACTATTTATTAATGAAGATATTTCACTAAGCACTAATGAAACAGAGGATGCAGTATGTGCATAATCTATAATAATATTATAATTTTTTATATTATATAAATTCATTCTTCCTTCTTTCATATCTAAACTAAATATAAATTCAGATATTTTTTTATTATTAAATAATTTATTTGATATTATTATAGTGGGTAATAAATTATAAATATTAAAGGATCCTATTAAATTAGTATGATAATTAATATTATTAACATTAAATGTAGAACCATTTAAAGATTTATTAATTATATCAATTTTATAATCTGAATTATTATTTATTCCATAGGTATAATATTTAACCTTTGAATGAGCTATTATTTCTTTATAAAAGGAATCATCACAATTAATTATTTGAAATCCTTTATTTTGTTCAATAAAAGGAATCATTTTAGAGAATCTATAATTATAAATATTTTTATGATAATCTAAATGATCCTGAGTTATATTTGTAAAAATTAATACATCAAAGAATATTTCATGAATTCTTCTTTGATCAATACCAATACTAGATAGCTCCATTGAAATGTATTTAATATTATTTTTATAAGCAAGATTTAAATATTTATATAAATCTATGATTCCTAAAGTAGTATTATTAGTTTTTATTTTTATATCATTATAATATACTCCATTTGAACCAATATACATTACAGGTATATTAATATATTTCAAATAATAATATATAGCTAATGAGGTTGTAGTTTTAGCATTAGTGCCTGTAACACCTATTATCTTTAGCTTTGATATTTTATTATAATTATAATAATATAGAGCTTTAGCTAAAGTATTTCTATAATCAGCTGTATAAATAATATTTGCTTCATTAGATGAAATATTATCTTCAATAATGATTGTTTTAGCACCATTTTTTATTGCATCTAAATAATATTCTTCTTTTCCTATATAAATATAATTATTTTTTACTTCTTTATAATTATCTGTTATACCTTCAATATTGTGATCAATATTAATTTTAAATCCTAATTTCTTTAATAGTTTTTTTGCATTCAAGATATCTATTTCCTTTCATATTATCTAATTAATAATATGAAAATATGAATATAAATATTATGATTAGGTTTAAATATATAAATAGATTATTCTATTTTAAAAAGTGATGTCAAAAAGTGAAAAAAGCGTAATTTTTTTGTTGACATATTATTACCCTTTTGTTATAATTAATACCGCAGTCGATATTCGACTTTAATCTTATACATGGACCCTTAGCTCAGTTGGTAGAGCAACTGACTCTTAATCAGTGGGTCTGGAG
>CAMEJG010000026.1 GCA_945919465.1 uncultured Anaeroplasma sp.
TAAGTGATGATATCTGCATCATCACTCACTTTTTTGACTTTGCGAAAGCCCTAAAGAACGTATGTTTCCATACGTTCAAAGAATTACTTCTTTAAAAATTTTGTTTTAAATGTATCATAAACCTGTTCAATAGTAAAACCATATCTACCATAAATTTCAGAAATAGGCATTGAAGAACCAAATTCATCAATTCCAAATACATAATCTGCATATTTATACCAAGACATAGTAGAACCCATTTCTAATGCAAATGTAGGTCTATCAGGTAATACCTCATTTTTATATTCATCTGATTGCTTCTCGAATAAGAATTGAGAAGGCATAGATACTACTGTTGTATAAATCTTTTCAGCCTCAAGCTTTTTAGCAACTTCAACTGCTAAATATAATTCACTACCACATGTAACAATTGTATATTTAGGAGTCTTTGAAGGAGTAAATGCTACATAAGCACCCTTACTTACTAACTCTCTAGATGTAAATTCTAAATTAGGTAATGTTTGTCTTGAAGATACGATAACTGTTGGATATGTATTCTCCTTTTTAAATGATTCAAGCATAGCTCCAGTCATTTCATTCGCATCAGCAGGTCTAAATACATTTGTATTAGGCATAGATCGGAACATTGTCAATTGTTCAACTGGCTGATGAGTAGGTCCATCCTCACCAACACAAACAGTGTCATGTGAGAAATAGAAATTTGAAGGACAGCTCATAATCGCAGCCAAACGAACTGCAGGTTTTAAATAATCACTAAATACAAAGAATCCTGAACAGAATCCATGTAAGCCACCATGTAAGGTAATACCATTAGTTATTGCCGCCATTGCATGCTCACGAACACCAAATTTAATATTTCTTCCTAATGGATTAGATTGACCAAAGATACCATCAGCACCCTTAACCATTGTAGATGATGATAAATCGGCAGCACCTCCCATTAGATTAGGAAGCTTAACAGATGCCCAGTCTAAAATTTTACCCATAACCTTACGAGTTGATTCCTTTGAACCAACCTCCCAAGTAGGTATATCATTAGTATCAGTAATTTCAAAATCATTATACATGAATTTCAAAAATTCTTTATATGCTTCTGGATATTTCTTTTGATATTCCTTTAATAACAAATTCCATTCTGTTTCAGCATGATTTCCACGATTAACAACATTTTCATTGTAATAGTCAACTACATCATCGCAAAATTTAAATGCCTCATATTCATAACCTAAAAATTTTCTTAAAGAAACAATATCCTCTTCTGGCATTGGTTTACCATGAATAGAAGAATCTCCATTATTAGGAGCTCCATATCCAATAATAGTTTTCACTTCAATGAATGAAGGCTTTAAAATAGAATTTTTCGCCTCAGTGATTGCATCACTTATAGCATCACAATCATTACCATCCTCAACAAGATAATAATCCCAACCCATAGCTTCTACCTTAGCCTTAACATTTTCAGTATTAACTTGGGAAACATCACCATCTAGTTGAACATCATTAGAATCATATAATACAATAAGCTTTCCTAATCCTAAATGACCAGCAAGACTCATTGCCTCTTGAGAAATACCCTCTTGTAAATCTCCATCACCACATAAAACATAGGTATTATGATTAACAATTGTAAAATCAGGCTCATTAAAATAAGCACTTAAATATTTTTCAGCAATAGCCATACCTACAGCTGATGCAATACCTTGTCCTAAAGGACCAGTTGTTATTTCTACACCAGGTGTATGATTAACCTCAGGATGACCAGGGGTAATACTTCCCTTTTGTCTAAATTGCTTTAAATCATCCATACTAATTTCAAAACCACTCAAATGTAATAGTTCATACAATAATGCAGATCCATGTCCAGCAGATAATATAAAACGATCTCTATCAAACCATTTAGTATCTTGAGAATTAATATTCAAATGTCTAGTAAACAATGTATGAGCAATAGGTGCTGCACCTAAAACAATACCAGGATGACCACTTTTAGCTTTAGTAATCATTTCAGCACCAACAACTCTTAATGAATTAACACAAATTTGATCAATTGTATTCATATAATACTCCAATTACTCCCTAATTATTGTTATTATTCTACTACTCAGTTTTTTCATCAGTAGACTTAGTCTCTTCTTCGTTAGACTCTAAATTCTCTATATTACTCTCAGCACTTCCATCAGCTTCAGAAACTTCAGAAGTTAGAGAAGCTTCTAAAGATTTTTCTGTAGTTTCATTTTCTTCTTGAGCCTTAGCTTCCTCTTCCTCATATTTCTTATCAAAATATTCATCCATATAAGCTTTTTGTTTATCAATTAAGGCATCAAATTCTTTTTCACCTAAAAGCTTAATTATTTCATCACGACTTTTAATATTTTCTTGAGTAATTTTCTTTTTAGTGATTGAATTTACAACTAGCATAACAACAAACAATGCTAATAATACTCCAATTGCAATCCAGCTAAAGAAAGGTACAGTGCTTTGTAAAACTAAAGCTAAAACCACCATCACAACCGCAATACCCATTAATGGATAAGTAAAATAATTAGTAAATTTCTTACTAATAGCATCTGTTTTATCCCAAAATTCAACCCATATCTTATTTATAGGCTGTGTATATAGCTCCTTAACAGTCTCATAGTAACCCTTTTCAAAAAACAATCTATAATTATGGCCATCCATAGATGCCCATGCAGCAAACTGTCCCTTATATAAAAATTCCTCTTGAACACCAACAAAATCATCCATAAAGAATAATTCTATTTTATGTCCCTCCCACTCTTGAACCTCAAATGGCTCTACTGAATCAGCTACACTAAATAGCTTTGGATTTATCTTCACAAAATCACCATTTACTCATTTAGAGTATCCTTTCTATAAAAATACAAAAGAATTATATCATAATATTTACTAAAAAAAAAGTGGAAAGATGTATATCTGTCCACTAAATTATTATTATGCTGGAATAAATATTGAAATAATATTTACTAAAACATTATTTTCATAAATTGCTTTAGAAATTCTAAAAGTATTTGGATCATTTAAGCATAAATCACTTGCTATCCAATTAGATGCTGCCTCAGGGAACCAATCAAAACCCATTAACCATCTAGTTAATGCAAACACTGCAAAAATTAAAGCTAAAGTAACAATAGAAGATAATGCCATTCCTAATATACCATCTATTATTCTAATAACCTTACTATTTCTTAATCCTTTAGCAATACTATATAAAATTAAAAGAATTATCATTCCAATTATAAATATCATTCCAAAGCCTATTATATTCATAAAAATATTAGTAATACTTTCTGCAATGAATTCTATTGTTTCTATTATACTAGTAGAATCAGTTGAACCAATCATATTAGCAACAATTCCTGCAAAAAATGAATTCATACCAAATGCTTCACTAATTATTTCTTGAGTAGAGGCACTAGGTGAATATGCTGAAATTTTATCAGCTATGCCATTATATAAGGAATTATAAATAGAGCTGTAAATTGTAAACATATTACTAGTCTTTAAGAGCAATGCTATCTGTCCAGAAAACATAATACTGAAACCTATTATTACAAGAATTCCAAATTTATTTAATACTTCTCTCATAAATCCTTTTTTATATCCAATAATAATTGTAATAAGCATAATAACAATTAATACAATATCAATAATACCCATATTTCCGACCTCCTGTGTTAATATTATACTCATTTTTTTATCTATTACAAATAAATAATAATATTTTTATCAAAATAAGTGTATAATAGTCGTAGGTGGTGGAATAATGACAAATTTAGAAAAATTTCAAGAACAAATGGCCCTAAGAGGTTATGATGCATATATAGTACCTACTTCAGATTTTCATAATAGTGAATATATTAGTGACTATTTTAAAATTAGACAATTTCTATCTGGATTTACTGGTAGTGCAGGAACATTGTTAGTAACTCAAGATAATGCATATTTGTGGACAGATGGTAGATATTTTATACAAGCTGAAAAAGAACTAAAGGAAACAAATATTGAATTAATGAAAATGGGTGAAAAGAATGTTTTAACTCTAACTCAATTCTTACAAAAGTTTTTAATTAATAAAAAAAATTTAGCTATTGATGGAAGAACATTGACCACCTCATTTATACTAAAACTAAAATCTAGTGTAGATTCTAGTGTCAATATAATAACAGACTCTACATTAATAGATGAAATTTGGTTTGATAGACCCAAACTACCATTCTCTATATTATATGAATTAAAGCCTTATTCTATAGGTAAAACATATAAAGAAAAAATAGAAGCTATAAGAAATAAAATGGTTGATTTAGACACTAATTTTTATATTATTTCTTCATTAGAGGATCAGGCTTGGCTTTATAATTTAAGAGGAAATGATATTCTTCATACTCCCGTATTTTTAGCTTTTACAATAATAACACTTGATAATACCTATTTATTTGTAGATGAGCATAAAATTGAACCATCTATAGAAAAATATCTTCAAAAGAATGATATTATTACTAGAGGATATGCCACTATATATGATACTTTAAAGGGAATTAAAGGAAAAAGAATTTTAGTTGATTTTAATAAAATTAATTATGAAATATATTCTGCTATCTATGAAAATAATACTCTAATTAATCATGAGGATATAACCTTATTAATGAAGGCAATAAAAAATGATACCGAAATAGCTAATACTAAAAAAGCTCATATAAAGGATGCTGTTGCAGTATGTAAGCTTATGTATTATCTAAAGACTAATTATGGAAAAACAGAAATGACTGAGCTTTCTATTTCTAATTTATTAGAAAAGTATCGTAAATCTCAAAAAGGATTTATAGATTTATCCTTTGATACAATTTGTGCATTTAATGACCATGCTGCAATGATGCATTATAAAGCCTCAAATGAATCTAATGCCAAAATTGATAAACCAGGATTATTATTAATTGATAGTGGTGGTCACTATTTAGAAGGTACTACAGATATCACAAGAACCTTCGCTTTAGGAAATATTTCCTCTCAAATGAAGGATCATTTCACATTAGTATTAAAATCAGTAATAGCACTATCACAGGCTGTATTTATAGAAGGCTGTAATGGAATGAATCTAGATATTTTAGCAAGAGGACCTATTTGGAAGGAATTATTAGATTATAAATGTGGTACTGGTCATGGAGTTGGACATATATTATCAGTTCACGAAGCTCCAAATGGTTTTAGGTATAAAATAGTTCCTGAAAGAAATGATTCTCATCCGTTTGTACCAGGTATGATTACCTCAAATGAACCAGGAATTTATCTTGAAAATAAATATGGTATTAGAATAGAAAATGAAATGCTATGTGTAAGAAAGGGAGAATCTGAATTTGGAAACTTCCTTGGCTTTGAAACTATTACTCTAGTACCTATAGATTTAGATGCAATAAATAAAAAGCTTCTTACTAATGAAGAAAAGGAATGGTTAAATAATTACCATAATGAAGTATTTAATACTATTTCTCCATACTTAAAGAGTGAAGAAATAGAATGGTTAAAGCTATATACAAAAAAAATATAAAAAAGAAAAAAAGTAATTAATACAAAAAAGTGTACTAATTACTTTTTTCTTTATGCTCTATTAAAGCACCATCCAAAATTCTTTCTTCGGAGTTACCAATTCCGAAATTCCACCATTGTATGGTTCATCACTCCATACGCTTTTATTATATACTAAAAATAGAAAAAAATAAATACAAAATAATACTAATTGTAAAAAACTCAGCTTATCACTAGACATATAAAAAAAATAAGCATCTATAAATAATAATTTCTAATATGAAAAAAGGAGACAACCGTCTCCTTAAATTTTTATATAAGCGCCCCAACCACAACATCTATAAGCTTAAGGCTGCTACCTTCCGATCCTGACCTGGTTCACCACAAATGCTTGATTGAGGACAATTGTGATTCTACCATACTTATTCATTATTTTCAAGTTTTTTTACTCTAAGCTCTTTAAAAAATTGACTAATTAAATTTTTACATTCATCTTCTAATATTCCACCATTTATTTTTACACTATGGTTTAATTGTAAATCAAATAAATTAGTCTTACTAATATGAGCTCCAAAACGGTAATCATAAGCTCCATAATATACTTCAGGAATTCTTGCTTGAATAATAGCACCAGCACACATTACACATGGTTCAAGAGTAATATACATAATACATTCCTCAAGCCTCCAAGAATTTAACTTCTTACAAGCTTTTTTTATTGCAATAATTTCTGCATGAGCTAAACTAGAATTTAAAGTCTCTCTTTTGTTATAGCCTCTAGCTATTATTTTATCATTATGTACTATAACACAGCCTACAGGAACTTCATCGATTAAATATGCTTTTTTAGCTTCTTTTAATGCTTCTTTTATATAATATTCATTACTTTTCATTTCCAAATAATACTATATGACAGCTTCTACATCTAGCCTCATATGAGTCATTTGCTCCTACTAAAATCTGAGGATCATTATAATAAGCTGGTTTCCCATCAATAATTCTTTGAGTTTTAGTTGCTAGCTCACCACATACATTGCATATTGCAGTAAGCTTAGTAACCTCCTCTGCTACAGCCATTATTTGCCCAATAACACCAAATGGTTCACCTCTAAAATCTGTATCTAGTCCTGCACAAATAACTCTTAAGCCTAAATTTGCAAATTCCATAACATATTTAAGCATACTATCATCAAAAAATTGAATTTCATCTATAACTATTGCCTGAGTATTAGGCTTAATATGTCTTTTAATATCACTTCCATGTGAAATACTAATTGCCTTTAATGATTTCTTATTGTGACTTACTATTTCACTTTGTGAGTATCTATTATCAATTGTTGGTTTAAATATTAAATAATTTTTATGAGCAAATTCCATTCTTTTTACTCTTCTAATTAGCTCTTCAGTTTTTCCTGCAAACATAGGTCCAGTTATTACTTCAATCCAACCTTTTTTTCCTTCATTATATTCCATGATAAATCTCCTCGTAAACAAATAATCTATATCGAATTATATCACATCATTAAAAGAAAAAAAAGCCCAAATGGGCTTTTATTTCTTCATATTACTTCTTTAAGCCGTAGCGCTTATTGAACTTTTCAACACGTCCATCTGCTTGAGTAAACACTTGCTTACCAGTAAAGAATGGATGACAATTTGAACAAGTATCAACACGAATCTCGTCTAATACTGAACCAGATTCGAATGTGCTACCGCATGTAGTACAAGTAACAGTTACTGTCTTATAATTTGGATGAATTCCGTTTTTCATGTCTACATTACACTCCTTCCGCCATGGTCTAACGCCATAGAAAGTTTCCAAGTTATTCTAACATATTATTATATTATTTACAATACTTTTTTTATTTTTTTGAAACTCTTGTAAATTTTGCACCTAATTTTTTTATTTTTTTATAAAAATCCTCATAGCCTCTTTCTATTATTTTATAATTATAAATAGTACCACCGCATCTTAAAGAATATAAAAATAAACCTGCTGCATTCCTTAAATCACTAGCCATAGAATCAATATTAATATGATAATCATTTCCTACATAATAGACTCTATTTCCAATAATATTAATATCTAAAATATTATTCAATTCTTTATAGATTTGGATTCTATTTGGATATACACTATCATAAATATATCCATTTCCTCTACTAAACATTAATAGTATTCCTAATATTGGTTGCATATCTGTAGGCATAAAAGGATAAATTGATGCTTCTATATTAAAAGCTTTTCCTCTAGATTTTTTTACTATAATTTTATTTTTCTTTTCACTAATATTATATTCTGATTTTTTCAAAACATCTAATGGATATCTAATCTGATTAATATCAATATTTTTTATTGTTATTTCACCACATAAAAGACCCATAGCTATAAATGTCATCATTTCCATTCTATCAGGAATTATTTTATAACGATATATTAACTTATTAGGAATAGTTTTTTTAGTTATACATCTTCTTCCTATACACATAATATCAAAACCTATTCCTCTTAAAAAATTAATTAAATCCCTACCTTCTGGTTCGATATTTAAACCATCTATTACTATATAATCAAAGTCTATAGAAATTAATATAGCATTAATAGATGCACCTACACTTAATCCTTTAAGACAATATTCTATTTTTTTGATTTTTTCATTTAATTCTATAGAAATAATATTATTATTCTCAATAACCTTATAGCCTAAATTCTTAAATAGCTCTAAATGAATATCAATTGGTCTTTTATCAAATGAGCATCCCCCAGGCATCGCTATTTCACATTTATGAAATAAATTTAACATTATAGGTATAAGATAATATGAGCCTCTTATTTTTTCAACCTCTTCAAAAACTAATGGCTTATATTCTATATTTTTGCTATTAATATATAAATAATTTCTTTTAAAATAGACTATACAATTTAATTTTTTTAATATTTCTATTAATAACATTATATCTTTGATTTTAGGTACATTGATTAAATATGCCTCATCAATCAATAATGAGGCACAAATAATAGGAAGACTGGCATTTTTACTTCCTGAAATAGTAACACTACCTGCTAATTTTTTAGGCTCAATTATAATGGCATCCATGAAATCACCATTATAAATATATGATTAAAATTATCTAATTATTACTATAAATAAAAAATCATACCAAATAGGTATGATTTTTAGTGATTAATATCTCTTAATATATCTTTCAATTTCCCATTCAGAAACATGACGACGATATTCATTCCATTCAATAGTTTTAGCCTCAATCATCTTTGTTACTGTATGTTCACCCATCGCATCTAAAATTAATGGGTCATTCTTAAATGCCTTAACAGCTTCATTTAAATCAGAAGGAAGAGAATCAACACCTAAAGCTCTTCTTCCCTCATCATCTAGAGCATAAAGATTTTCATATATAGGTTCAACCATTGGACAGTTACCCTCAATACCATCTAATCCTGCACGTAATATTGCAGCTATTGCTAAATATGGATTTGCCGCAACATCAACACTTCTAACCTCAGTACGAGTTTTTTTGCCACGAGCAGCAGGGATTCGAATCATAGTTGAACGATTAGAATCACTCCAAGAGATATAGCATGGTGCTTCAAATCCAGGAACAATTCTCTTATAAGAATTAACTATTGGATTTGTAACTAAACAGAAGCCCTTTGCATGAGCTAAAATACCAGAGATCCATTTATTAGCTATTTCACTTAATTGATTCTTAGTAGACTCATCATAAAAAGCATTTTTATTATCATTAGTTAATAATGAACAATTAACATGCATACCACTACCATTAATACCTTCAACAGGCTTTGGCATAAAGGTTGCATGAAGACCATGTCTTCTTGCAATATTTTTAACAACAAGCTTAAAGGTTTGAACACTATCACAAGCCTCGACTGCTGAATTAAATTGAAAATTAATTTCATGCTGACCAGTAGAAACCTCATGATGTGCTGCCTCAATTGTAAATCCAATCTTTTGTAATTCTAATACAATATCTCTTCTACAATCCTCAGCACAGTCAACTGGAGCCAAATCAAAATAACCACCATGATCATTAAATTCTAAAGTAGGTTCTCCCTTATCATTTAATTTAAATAAGAAGAATTCAGGCTCCATACCACAATTAAATGCTTTATATCCAAGCTTATGCATGTATTGAAGATTTCTTTTTAATACTCCACGTGGATCTCCTTCAAATGGTACGTGCTCTCCATTTTTACCAGGACGATATACATCACAAATAAATCTTGCAACATTTCCATAAGCAGTATTTTCCCAGCTCAATACTAAGAAAGTATCTAAATCTGGATGTAAGAACATATCAGCCTCATAAATACGAACAAATCCCTCAATTGAAGAACCATCAAACATAACCATATTATCTAAGGCATCTTCTAATCTAGTAGCAGGAATCTCAACATTTTTTAGCATACCCATCATATCTGTAAACATCATACGAATATAACGAATATTTTCTTCTTTACAAATACGTCTGATATCATCTTTAGTATAACTCATAATAATATTACCTTACCTTTCCCAAAGAAGATTATACAATACTTAAATAGAAAAATAAAGGAAAAAATGGAAATGAATAACCATTTCCATTTATATATTATTATACCTCAAACATTAAATCTGAATAGCTTGGTACAGGCCAATATGCCTTATCAACAATTAGTTCAAGCTTATCAATAGGTTCACGTAATTTTTCAATTAATGGAGCGATTCTATCCTTATAGAAGAATGCCTTATCTTTAGTATCTTCATATTTAGATGCATTATCAAGCTCATTTTCAAGGTATCTAGCACACTCAGTAGCCTCCTCTAAAAGACCAAAAGCTTCAGTAGAAGGTTGAGTATAAGCCTTTATATTAGCCCCCTTACTAGAAATTCTAACCTTTTCTGCTTGATCAAGTAAATCAGCAATATAGGTTCTAATTGCAGGTAAATATTGTTGCTTAACCATATTTAAAGCTGTTTTAGCCTCAATATCTTTAGCATTAATATATGACTCATACATAATTATTGCTCTAGATTTAAGCTCTCTTTCACTTAATACATGCATATCATTAAACATCTTAATAGTATTAGGAGTCACTAATGATTCAACTGCCTCACAGAAGGTCTTAACATTAGGAAGACCTCTCTTTTCAGCTTCTTTAACCCATTCATCAGAATAGCCATTACCATTAAATATTACTCTCTTATGCTTACGAAGAGTTTCAGTAATAAAGGTCATTGCTGCTTCTTCAAAATTAGAAGCACTCTCTAATATATCACAGGCTTCTTTAAACTCCTTAGCTACAATTGTATTTAGTGCAGTATTACAATCAGCAATACAAGCACTTGAGGCAACCATACGGAATTCAAATTTATTACCAGTAAATGCGAACGGAGAAGTACGATTTCTATCTGTATTATCAGCATAAACCTTCGCAATAGATGGAATACCCAAATCAATTAGATGCCCTTGAATTGAGTGATCTGCAAATCCATGATCAATAATTTGATTAACAATATCCTCTAATTGATCTCCTAAATAAATAGAAATAATTGCAGGAGGTGCCTCATTTGCTCCTAAACGGAAGTCATTTCCAGGTACTGATGCAGCAAGTCTTAAATATACAGCATTTTCATCAACACCCTTAACAATACAGGCAAGAGTTAATAAGAATAATAAATTTTTATGGGGTTCATTAGTAGGATCAGTAAAATTAATACCAGTATCAGTAGTAATAGACCAGTTATTATGCTTACCAGAACCATTAACGCCTTGATATGGCTTTTCATGGAATAATACCATCATATTTTCTTTTAATGCCATTCTTCTTAACGCATCCATAAGGATCATATTTTGATCAGCTCCAACAGAAGATGCTGCATAAATAGGTGCCGTTTCATGTTGAGATGGGGCAACCTCATTATGGTCAGTCTTAGCAGTAATACCAAGACTCCATAATTCCTCATTAATGGCCTTAAAGAAGCTTGCTACTCTTGGAGAAATAGGTGCGAAATAGCACTCCTCAGTTTGTTGATTCTTAGTAGGTACATTACCAAATAAAGTACGACCACACATAACAAGATCTTCTCTTTTCTTATATAACTCATGATCAACTAAGAAATATTCTTGTTCAGGTCCAATAGTAGAAGAAACCTTATTTACATCATTAATACCAAATAATTTTAATACTCTTTTACCTTGAATATCTAATGCATTTAAGCTTCTTAATAATGGAATCTTTCTATCTAAAGCCTCACCATGATATCCTAAAAATACTGTAGGAATACAAACAACAGTACGACCTGAATCTTCCTTTAAGAAAATAGGGGTAGAAGGATCCCAAATTGTATATCCACGAGCAGAACAAGTTTGACGTAAACCTCCAGATGGAAAGCTTGAGGCATCAGGTTCTCCTCTTAATAAATTCTTACCTTTAAATTTTAAAATAATATCACTACCAGCTAAATCTAAAAATGAGTCATGCTTTTCAGCTGGTACACCAGTTAATGGTAAAAACCAATGAGTAAAATGAGTAGCACCATTTTCTAAAGCCCATTCCTTTACAGCCTCTGCTACTTCATCAATAATCGCCATATCTAAAGGCATGCCCTCATTAATTGTTTTTTGAAGACTCTCAAATACTTCTTTTCTAAGCATTCTCTTCATAGTTTTTGTATCAAAGGTTTTAGATCCAAAAACAGATAACATATCTTTCATAATTCTCTCCTTCTTAAACAAAAAAAGCCGCAAAAAAGAAAATTCTTTGCGACCTTGCATTCGTTTAATATATTATTTAGAGCTCCATTGCTCGTTATTAATATACTAAATTGCACATATTTTGTCAACGACACTAATTTAAGAAAACGCTTTACTATATTAATTTACAAATTTTGAAGTAATACTTCTTTTCAAATATACCCTAACAACCATTCCCGATAATATTCCTGTTAATACTGATAATCCTAAAGTAAATGGCAAATAATATAATATTTCTTGACTACTTAAAATAATAATAGCCATTAATATTTGACCTAATGGATGTCCAATACTTCCTAATACACTAATTCCAATCGGAGAAAATAACTTAATTCTAGAAAAAATAAACATAATAAAAAATGATAACATACCACCAGATAAGCTCAATAAGAATGCTGGTGCTAAAAAAGTACCCCTAATAAGAGCTACAATTAATATTCTAAAAATATCAACAACAAAAGCTTCATACCATTTAAATTCAAAAAGCATTATTAAAATGATAGCATTCGCAAGCCCAAGCTTTACTCCAGGAATAAATACTGGAATAAAGGATTCTACATAGCTTACAACAATTGCCATAGCTAAAAGCATAGCTATAATAACCCATCTTTTCAGTCTAGAATCCATAATTATTCCTCACAAATTTTAATAATAATATGATTAGGTAAACAAGTAATTACCTCATTTTCATATTCCTTTTCTCCCTCATTGACACATATTTGGTTACTACAACCACTATATTCAACATGAATTTTACCTTCATTAACAATAATAATCATATCTGATATATCACCTGTAACCTTAACTTCTTTATCAATATTTAAGTCAAGTCTCATTATTATTTCTTCATTATGATAAATATAGGCAATCTTACCTTTAGCTTTATTGAAAGAAAAAAAGAAAAAAAGAATTAATGATATTAATAAAATACTAATTATTAAAATAATATCATTTCTTCTTTTCATAAATATTCTTTCCCTCATAAATAATTTCATTATCTTTATATAATATTATATCAATATTATGTTCTTCACTAAATCTAACTGCATCATCATATTCCATCATTGAAATAGCAGTAGAATATACATCTAAATCCATACTATTATTACCTAAAACAACAACAGAATCATAAATATTACTAGGATATCCAGAAAAAGGATTAATTAAATGATGATACCTATTTCCCTCGATTAATACATTTTGATTTTCTCCACTAGATGTACAAATAGCTATTTCACTTGCATCAAATACCTTAAAATATCCATTACCATAAGGCTTATCTAATCCCAATCTAAAATATTCATATGGTGTTTTGCCACATAAAATATTACTCTTACCAGCATTAATAAAAAAATTATCAATTCCATTTTCCTTTAAATACTCACTAGCCTTTAAAGTTGCATAGCCTTTTGCTATACCCCCTAAATCTAAATTACCATCACCAATAATACTAATATTATTATCAACAATACTAATACTTGTATTATTCATAATAGAAAGCTCATTATTTATTACATCTATATCTAAAATACAATTATTCTTAATAGAATCCTTCCATAGATGGGCTAATCTTCCAATAAAGGGATTAAAGGCTCCTTTAGTTTCATTATAATAAAATAATGAATATTCTATCAATTCCTTTAAGGTATTACTAGCAATAATACTCCTATTTTCATTTAAATAATAAATACTATCTAAATTAGAATTAAGAAAATCAGAAGCTACATCATTAACCTCATAATAAATATTTTTTATTTCCTTATAATGCTTTTCATAATCAGGTGTATTATAAAATGTAATAGAAATAACAGTATCTAATGCAAAAAAAGGATTAGGACTAGAAATAGTAACACTATCACAGGAAATCAATACAAAAATAATAATAAAAATAAATAATAATCTAAGCCTCTTCATAAAATAACCAATTATTCTTTTTCTTAAATATTAATGGTTTATTTAGCATTTCATATTTATTAAATAAAATATGAATACCAATACTTAATAATCCTACACTACTACCAAGCATAGTTCCAGCAATAACATCAGATAAATAATGAACTCCTAATATCATTCTAGATAATAAAACTAAAACCCAAATAATAGAAATAGAAGAAATACCAATTATCTTAACCTTTTTACTATATTTTGCTTCATAAAAAATATAAATAAAGAATACAGACATAATACTAATATTAGTTGAGTGACCAGAAGGAAAGCTTGTAGATTTTTCATACATCCATCTAAATTCTTCTAGTGGTCTTTCTCTATTAACTATATCCTTAAATGCCATTTGAAGTGAAGTAGCTAAAATAACTCCAAATAAAATAGAAAAGAACCTATTATCTAATCTAAATAAGAAAATAGATAATACTAAAAGCCCTACAGTAAAATAAATATATCCGAATTCAGTAACAATTCTAAAGAACCAATAAATAAAACCATTCTTTTCTCCTCTAATAGTATAACAAAAATCTCTCATACCATAATCAATAACTAAAGGCTCACTAGCATTTAATATTAATCCTAAAAATATAAAATATATAACTATACAAGTAACTAATATACCTATATATACTATTCTCTTCTTATTCATTAATACCCACCTCTATATAAGTATATTTATCATCAGAATATACATTATAAAAATCAACCATAGATCCTAATAATTCAAAATCATAAGAATCATCACTTTCTCCTACTAAAAATGAACCATATTCTTCAATTGCAGGATCTCTTGAAGGATCAATAATATTCTTTAAATTCTCTAATGACTCACCCTCACATAATCCAAGAGTGAATTTAACTAAAAATCCTACCTCATTATCAATAACCTCTATATTAAAATGATTAGAATATTCTTCAATTAAATAATAAGCTATTTCATTAATTATTTTACAAATTTTTTGACCTTTTCGCATGTCTTCTCTCCTTACCAAATACATTTTCTGCCATCACCTGAATAATCGCAGCCTCAAAACCACAAGACAATCCATTATTATATAAATCAAAACCACCCTGTAAATTAATCATTAATGGAATTACAGCAATATGAATAAATCCAACTAATACTCCATAAAAAATACCATATTTACCACAAATAGGTGCTAGTCCTGTTGCAAATATTATAGCAACAATTATCGATAAATCAAGATTCATATCAATATAAAATGACCCTCTTACTGCCATTCTTACAACAAATGCTAAAACAGTACCAACAAATACTGGTAAATAATTCTTTATATGTAAGCCAAATCCACTACAGCCTAAAACAGCAATAATACTACCAAAAATTATACCATTAATAGGTATTTGAAAAATTAATAATAATGAAAATAAAAATATTCCATTTATTGCATAATTTATCCAAACAACTTCTTTTCCATAATCCTTGATATAATCTGTTATTAATCTACCACTAGATTTTAATAATGAATAATACTTTTTCCATACATTATGATCTAATATATTAGCTTGAATTACACAACCTAAAATAAAGACACCTAAAATATAATAAAATACCCAATGATTTGTAGAATCATATTCCTTAACTGCCTCTACATTTAATCCACATAATAAAAATATTCCGTAAAATACACAAGATATAATACCTAATGCAAAGCCAGTATTATATAGATTATATCCTTGATGAAAGGATATAGTATGAGCAGCAAATTGAGGGATTAAAATACCAACAATTATTCCAACAATTATTCCTAAAGGAATAGAAAAATAATATGGCAATCCAAATCCAAATATAGAATAACTAACAATAGGAGATAATCCACTAGAAAATAATAATGTAATAATATAATTTTGAAATGGTTTTTTCTTCATTTTAGAAAAAAGCCAAACCCCTAAATATATAGGTAATCCATTAAATATATTCTTACCAAAAAATGAAAAGCCTACAATCATCATCATACCAGCAAAAATAGGGCCACTTACCTCAATTTTCAAAATCTTAATTAGAATAATATTAAATAATAAATTGATAGCTACATTTAAAAAAGCCGCTCCTATTCCCCCAACAAATACATAATCTGTTAGTAATATAGATGGTGATGTAAATATTTTATAAAATCCATTAAAGGTATCTAAAGGATTATTTAGAGTAAATGATAAAACAAAAAAGAAAAAGCATAGAAGCTCTAAATACATATCATTTTTTAAACATTTCAAGAGCCTCATACGCTTACCTCCTTAAGCTATCATTACGCCTGTTAAGAATAATATAATTAATAAAATACCAAGAACAATTCTATAATAACCAAATACTTTAAAATCATGCTTTTTAATATATGCCATTAAGAATTTAATAACAAGCATACTTACACCAAATGCTACAACACATCCAATTAATAAAAATAACACTTCATTTGTAACAATAGGATTACCTTCTATTAAAAATTTAACAACCTTTAATAGTGATGCCCCAAGCATTACTGGAATAGATAAAAAGAATGAAAACTCACTGGCTACCTCTCTATTACAAAGTAATAACATAGCACCTAAAATAGTAACACCACTTCTAGAAGTACCAGGAATTAATGCTAATAACTGAAAGCATCCAATTAATAATGCATGAGTCCAGGTTAATTCATCAGTAGTATTAATCTTAAAGCTTCTTTTCTTATTCCATATTTCAAGTCCAATAAATAATCCACCATATATAATTAAGGTGATAGCTACAGTAATTGAATTATATAAATATTCATCTAATATATCATCTAATACCAATCCTACTATTGCTGCAGGTAAGCATGCAACAATTACCTTAGCCCACAACATCCAAATTTTCTTTTTTTCTTCTTTATTTTTCTTTCTTTCTGGTTCTATTAATGATTTACCACCAAAAGGATTTAACTTATTAAAAAAGCAAATAACAACAGCTAAAATAGCTCCTAATTGAATAACAACTAAAAATAAACTCCAAAAAGCTTCACTATAACAATTTTTAACATCAAATAAGCTTTCTAAAATAATCATATGTCCTGTACTACTTACAGGAAGCCATTCTGTAATACCCTCAATAATTCCAAATAATATTGCTTTTAACACCTCAATAAATTCCATAATTATCTCCCTATTAATACTTTCTAAAATAATGAATATTTACTGCAATATAAATAATTAAATAAGTAGCTAATAATGCTAATAATGTATAAAATAAAACTCTATTAGTAAATGCTGCAAATATTGCAATTACTACTAATACATAAATAAATATCTTAGTAACTAAATTATTAGAAGTAGTTTTAATAAATCTATTTCTTTCATCATTCTTTTTAATAAATTCCTGTTTTGCATATTCATTATTAGATACTATTCTAAGATATCTAACAACCTTATAAATAATTACACCCTCAAATACTACTAATAATAGATATGTAAATACTATCATATCAGTTTTTAAAATATCTTGGAATATAGTATTTTGAAGACTCATTAAATAATTACCTAAAATACTCATTACAACGACAATAATAATTGGTGTTAATGTCGATATACTCATTATTATTAGCTTAAGCTTTGTAAATTTAAGAAACTTTTCAAATGATTCCATTATTCTCCCTCCTCAAGCTGAAATATTTCTTCAACAGAAGTTTCAAATATTTTTGCAAATTTTAATGCAAGGGGTAAAGAGGCAATATATTTCCCTTGTTCTATTGAAATAATAGTTTGCCTAGTTACTCCTACAAGCCTTGCTAAATCCTCTTGAGTGAGACGTTTTTTCTTTCTGAAGTTATAAACAAGGTTTTTCAATATTATCACTTCTCCAATCTAACTAATAATTCTTTTTAATTTCAGCAATTTTCTTTACAATAAATTCAATTCCACCATCTTTAAATGGATTATGTAAGCCTACTGAATCAATAAGTTCAACGAATGATTTAGAACCACCTAGTTTACATAGCTTAACATATCTCTCCCAAGTGTTTTTTCTATCAATTATACTATCAGCATAAAATTCTAATGCACAAACCTGTGCTAAAGTATAATCTATATAATAGAAAGGACATTGGAATATATGTAATTGATTAAACCATAAATTCCCCTTCTCATACATTGGTAATCCTTCCATATCCCTCCAAGGAGTATATAGCTTTTCGCACTTTTTCCACATTTCCTTACGTTCTAATTTTGTAGCATTAGGATTTTCATATACCAAATGCTGGAAATGATCTACACAGCATCCATAAGGAATAAATATTAAAGCCTGATTAGTATGTGAAATCTTATATTTTCTTGTATCCTCTTTAAAGAAATTTTCCATCCAAGGATATGCTAAAAATTCCATTGACATAGAATGAATCTCACAAGCCTCACTAGTAGGCCATAATAAATCAGGATTATCAATTTCCTTAGAAGCCATATATGCCATAAAGGCATGACCTGCTTCATGAGTTAACACATCGACATCTCCTGAGGTTCCATTGAAATTAGAGAAAATAAATGGTGAATGATATTTATTTATATATGTACAATAACCACCATTTTGCTTACCCTTTTTAGTCTCTAAATCTAATAAATCATTTTCAACCATATAAGTAAAAAATTCTTTAGTTTCTTCTGACATTTCACTATACATTTTTAATGCTTCATTTACTAAATGATTTTTATCACCCTTTGGAGTTGGATTTCCATCTAAAAACTCTAATCCTAAATCATAAAATTTAGGATTCTCAATTCCTATATTTTTAGCATTTTCCATAATGATTTCATTAACTAATGGTACTAAATAATTAACAACCTGTTCTCTATATTTAGCAACATCATTACTATCATAATCGGTTCTACCCATACGTAAATAGCCAAGCTCAGTAAAACTCTTAAAACCAAGCTTTAGTGCCATTTCATGTCTTACATGAACCATTCTATCATAAATATCATCTATTGTATCTTCATTTAATGCAATAAATTCATTAATCTTTTTCATTGCCTCAAATCTAGTATTTCTATCAATAGATGTAGTATATACCTTCATTTGACTTAAATTATTTAGTTTTCCATCAAATTCAATTTGAGCAGAAGCCATTACTTTATTATATTCACTAACAAGCTTACTTTCTTGTATTAATAAATCACTAATTGAATCATCATAAGATTTTAAGGATACTTCCATTGATTTAAACCAATGGCTTCCATAAATAGCTTCTAATTCCTTACGTAAAGGATGATTAACTAATACCTTAGCTAATAAATTAGTTTTACTATATACAATATTAGAATTCTCATCAAAAATATCATTTTCTTTTTCATAATATTCATCAAGAGTATTAATTGAATGTCTAATACTAACTAAAGTAGCCATAGTATCAAAATTACTTCTAATTATATTACATTCATTAATATAATTCTTAATGTCATCAATATTTTTACTACTATCAATTTTTTTAGCTAAATCTTCTAATTCTAAGGCCACATTTTTAAAATTGGGTCTTTCATATTTATATTCATTAAATTTCATAATAATATTTAATTCCTCCATTTAAGAAAATTATAATGCATAATTAATAAATATTCAATTGAATAGAAATAGAAAATATTTATTTTTTTCTACAAAAATAGATATTTATTGAATAGCATAAAAAAAAGTAATATAATATTTGAGGAATCGGAGATAGCATATGGAAAAAGTAAATAATGAAAAGAAAAAATTCATCTTAAATAAAAAAGAAATAACAGATATTCTGTTTAGATTATCAATAGTATTAATATCAAATATACTATTATCCTTCGCAACTGTATTATTCCTCTCTCCTGCAAAATTATATTCAGGTGGAGCAACAGGACTTGCACAATTAATCCAAGGAATAATAATTAATTGTGGTGGATTTATGAATCTAGGTTTAATAATATTTTTAGTAAATATACCTATCGCAATTATAGGCTTTAAATTTGTCTCAAAAAGATTTGCAATATACTCAATAATCGCAATACTAGTTCAATCTTTGGCTACTGGTATTTTGGAAGAAACAGGTTGGAGTCCATTTCTCGCATTAGCACTTCCAATAGAAACAACAAATGGTAGTATAATTAACTATGGGGGTATATTAACTCTTGCAATATTTGGAGGATTAATCTCAGGAGTATCTGCAGGCCTTGCCCTAAAATTTGGAGTATCTACTGGTGGAATAGATGTAATATCTCAAGCACTAGCTCTACATAAAAATATTTCATTAGGAAATGTAACACTAATATTTAATATTTTAATATCAATAATTGGTGGTGTATTTGTTCAGGGTGGTAATTGGATTGTAGTATTATTTACAATAGTTAGAATGATTCTAAATAGCTTAGTTACAGATAAAATCCACACCTCTTATACCTATACAGGATTACATATTTTCTCAGAATGCAGTCAAGGAATCGCTGCAGATATAATGAAAACCCTAAAAAGAGGCTGTACACTCATTCATACAGAGGGAGCTTATACTCACCACCCTAGAACGGAAGTATATTGTGTTGTATCTACCTATGAGGTTGAAAATGTATTAAAAATAATAGATAAATATGATCCTAATGCCTTTGTAACCTTAAGTCCAATTAAGAAAATAAAAGGAAAATTCATAAAAAAGACTATAGTATAAAATAATCCCTGTTCAGTCGAACAGGGATTATTTTAACTTTTATTAACATTAATAATTCTAGCATTATCTAAAATACTACCATAATGATTAATAGAAATAACTGTTTTATCCTTAGCTATTTCATTTATTAATTCAATAATTTGTTTTGATGTGACAGGATCAATTTTCGAATTCATTTCATCTAAAAATAATATTTTACTATTTCTTACTATTACTCTAGCAATATTAAATAACGCAAGCTCTCCTGAAGAATAATTATTACTTATTAAAGGAATATCTATATCCTTAATATAATCTAATCCTACTTTATTTAATGCATCCCTAACCATTTTTCTACTAATATTTTTATTCTTAAGACTTATTTCATCATAAATACTTCCATCACTAAAAAATGGATCCTGATAAACAATAGAAAATAAATTAGCCTTCACATTATCAGATAAATCATATGCATCACGATTACCAATTAATACATTTCCATGAGTAGGCTTAACTATCCCCATCAAAAGCTTCATTAATGTAGATTTACCAGCTCCAGATGGTCCCTGAAATACTATTTTATCTCCTTCATTAATTCTTAAATTAAAATTATCAATTACTATTTTATCAGAATAAGAAAAACTAACATTATTTAATGTAATATTGATATTATCAATATTGTCTATATTTTTCTTATTATCAATAGATATTTTAAAAAATTCATTAATTCTTTTTACTGAAGCTAAGCTTTTTTGAATAGTTTGTATTTCCATACCTAATGCCTCTATTGGAGTAAATAAATCAGTGATTAATGAAATTGCAGAAATAATCATACCAATACTCATACCAAAAATATTGTGATTAAAACCACTAATTATTATTATAGAAACAACCACCAAATTCTTAATAATCATCATTATTGGAGAAAATATTGCATCATAAAAATTACTAGCCTGAGCAGCTTTAAAATGTCCATCTAATATTAAAGAATATTTTTCTTTAGAATATTCTTCTATTTTATCAATTTTAATTTGTTCAATATTTTCAATATTTTCTAATAATACCTTATTTACATTTCCTTCATAAGCTTTAGTCTTAAGCTGGGATCTCATCATTCTTTTTCTTACAAATGATGTAAATAAAACTAATATAGGTAAAATACCTAAAACAATAAATCCAAATATCCAACTATAAATAAATATTGTAATAACAATACCAATCATTTTAAATAAATCTGTAAAAATATTAACAATTCCATTAGTAAATAATTCATTAATAGAATTAACATCATTATTAAAATAAGCCTCAAGAGTACCAGAATCAGTATTAATTAATGAATTATAATTCATATGATGAATATGCTTCATCATATTGCATCTTAAATCATAAGTAATATCCTGACTTACTGATAACATAATTATATCCTTAATAAATGTAGTTATTCCAATAACTAAATAAATAATTGAATAAAATATTGAATATGTTAATAATATTTGTATCTTTTTTTCATTTATTCCTTCATCAGTAATAATTCTTAATATTTGAGCAGGAATTAATGCTAATATCGTTACTAAGATAAGCATTATTATAATAATAAATAATCTAATTCTATGATTTTTACAATAATCAAAAATAGTTCTTTTAACACTCATATTGCGCCTCCATTAATTCCTTAAAGGCAATATTATTTATTAAATTATCATAATTATCACATATAGAATTATTATCATCAATAAATAAAATATTATCACATTTATTTAATATATCTTTATTATTAGAAACTAAAACTATAATAGAATTCTTATAATTCTTAAGCTCATTAATCATTTCAATGGCTAAATCTCTATTTACACTTTGAAATGGATCATCAAGCAAAATAAGCATACAATCTAAATATAATTCTCTTGCCATTTGAAGTCTCTTTTGTTGTCCACCACTAATATTTGAATTAGTATGAGATAATATCTTATTAAGTCCCCCTATTTCATCTAAATCAATATCTAATTTAGATACTTTTAAAGCATTATCTAAATTTCCTTCTCTATTAAAAGTGATATTATTTTCCACACTATCAGAAAATATACTTACATCATTTCTACAATGAGCAATATACTTTTTGGGATTATTTCTATATTCTTTTATCTCATAACCCCCTAGCTTAGCACTACCACTATAATCATATAATCCTGATAGCATTCTCAAAATTGTAGTTTTACCACATCTAACCTTACCACATATTCCAATAATATCTCCAATTTTAGCATTAAAGGATATATTAGAGATACTAAAGCCTTCATTGTATTTATGTGAAATATTATCTACCACTAATAAATCATCTAAAGGTATAAAACAATTATTAATATTATTATCAATTTTTAAATAGTCCTTACATCTTACCCAAGATACTTTAAATGCTTGATACGTATTAAATAATTTCCCAAGCTTTCCAACCTTTTTAGAAACAAAGGCATATGTAGTAATAAATGCTGATAAGCTACCTATAGTAAATATCCCATTAGTGTCATTAATAACCTTCATTCCTCCAAAATATATAATTAATCCTAACCCTATTAAGCATATACACAAATATAAAGGCTCTAAGCTTCCTTGAAATAATAATGCCATTATACTTTTTCTTTTTAATGTTTTTAATGATTTATAATAATCTTCATAATATATTTCGCTCACACCAAAGCCTCTATAATATAATTCATTATTTAATCTATTAAGAGTAATATCCTTATTAATAGATACATATTCTTTATATTCTTTATTCTTTTTATATACTATCTTCTTCATATAATGAGAAAAAACTACAGAAATAATTAAAAATGGCAATCCAATTAATGTTAAAATCCAATCACTAATAAACATCATAGTAAAATAACCTATAAGTAATACAAAGGTATCAAATACCTCTGTAGTCATTTTTCTAATACCTTCTGTAGTATCATAAATATCTGATAAATTTCTATTTAATATATCACCAGTATTATTTGTAACAAAATAATTTAAATCTTTTGTAAATAGAGTATCTAAACTAATAGTTCTCATCTTTAATGACATTTTATTCCCAAAGACTCTAACTAAATATCTTTTAAAGAATCTATTTAATTGTACAAATAAAACTAAACTAAAGAAAATAATACAATATTTTAATACTATATTAAAATCACCTTCAAGTAATGAATCAATAGCCTTTCCTTCTAATATTGGCACAAAACAAGTTAATCCATCAAATAATAATGCTGTAATACACATAGGTATTACTATATGTAAATTAGTAATAAAATAATAGCTAATTTTATTATATTTATTCATTTTAACACTTCTTCCTAATTTCTTTAGAGCGTAAATAAATTTTTTCTAACAATGATAAAAATATTTCTTTTTCATTATTATCTAATACATCTAATATTAAATCATAATATTCACTTTCAAGATTAACAACCTCATCCTTAATAAGCTTTGCTTTATCTAAAGGAAATAATAAATAAGCTCTTTTGTCTTTATCTGATTTTATTTTGTAAATAAGTTCTTCTTCTATTAAGCTTTTAATGATTCTTGTTATTAATCCCTTATCAAGCCCTAATATTTTTCCTACCTTTTCTTGAGTAATACCATTATTATGTCTAATCACATGTAAAACTAGCTCCATAGAGGAATTCAATTTTATATCTACTCTTTTTCTTTTATATAATTCTAAATTTCTACTAATCTTTGTAATGTATCTATTTCTTTCGTCCATAAGCTACCTCCAATAATTATTATAAATCAATTAGTTGACTTGTCAACAAATTCAGATAATTATATCTTTTATTTAATTATTAATTATGATAAAATAATTATGTTTTAGAGGTATATTTATGAAAAAAATGTGGTTAATTTATAAAGCATCATATGATACAATTGAATCAAATCCCGCAACTCGTATGTATGATGAAATGATAAAAAATGAAATTGATTGTGAATTAGTATTTTTAGACTATTTCAAAATTAATAATGATAATTTATATTATAAAGATAAAATTATTACTAACTATCCTTATTTAGTATTTATGAGAGGAAGAGATGAAATATTATTATCTCATTTTGAGAATCATAATGTTATAACCATCAATTCATCTTTCTGTACAAAATACTGTAAGGATAAATGGTTAAATTATCAAATATTAAATGCTAATAATATTAATCAACCCTATACTGAGGAACTTAAAAAATTAGAATATCAAGAATATCAAAAAAAATTCAATAACGAATTTATTATTAAAAATAAATATGGTTCTCAAGGTACTGAGGTTTTCTTAATTAAAAATAAAAAAGAATATGATAATATTATAAATAATATTGAAACAAAGGATTATATTATTCAAGAATATATTAAAGAATCATATGGTAAAGATGTTAGAGCCTATGTAATTGGTGATGAGGTTATTGGATCTATTTTAAGAAAAAATGATAACTCATTTATGTCTAATATAGCCCAAGGAGGATTAAGCTATAATTATACATTAACAGAATCTGAAAAGAATATGGTTCTAAAAATAGCTAAAATATTAGATGGAAAAATCATAAGTGTAGATTTTCTTATTACAAAAGAAGGATTATTATTTTGTGAAGCAAATTCTAATGCTGGTTTTATCTCATTTAATTTTTTAGGCTATCCAATGAGAGAATTAATGGCTAAATTTATAAAAAAAGAATTCCTATGATAAAAGAACCTTTATCATAGGATTTAACTATATAATAATAACATATTAAATAATTCTATAAAAATATCTAGCAAAATTATATTTTAATGCTTTTATTCAATATGATGCTAAATAAAACATATATAAAATTTTTACTACGTAACCCAAGCTATCCAAACAAACAATAAATAGATTTATTTCTTTTAATTTAGGCTTTATATTTAAGGAATATATAATAATAGCTATTAAATCGGCTTATTTACGACTTAATAGCTATTATTTTAATTGAGTTTATATATTCGCATTAATATTTCGTGTGTGTTTTTAAACTAACACTCTCGATAATTATAACTTCAGTCAAACGAATGTCTTTAATTAGCTGAATGGAATTGTAATAAATTATATATTTCTGATATAACGAGTATTTCTTCCTTCACCAATTTTAATAATCTTATTTTCCTTAATCATTTTAGATAAGACACTCTCAATTGTAGTAACAGACACATCTGGCAATATGTAGCTAATCTCCTTTTTTGAAATAGGTAATATACTATTTAAGATTGTGGCTTCAATCCTTGATGTTTTATTGATTTTTTTACTATTTACTGTTGCAAATCTCTTATCAAGCTCCTTGTAACATGTAAATAAAGTCATCAAAAAGTTTTCGACAAAGAAAAAGTAGTCATTTTGATTTTCATGCCATGAAACAGAAGATTTTCTTAATGATTCATAATAATATCCTTTTGTCTTATTAATCTGTTCCTCAAACGAAATATATTTACCCGCATCAAAACCAGCTTTATACAATAATAAAAGAGTTAATAGTCTTGACATTCTACCATTGCCATCAGAAAATGGATGAATGCATAAAAAATCTAAAATCACACATGGTATTAATAATAATTGATTGATATTAGGATTATCTCTAGCATCTATATAAGCAAGTAATAATTGTTCCATTGAGTTTTTTGTTTCAATGGCTGGAACTGGTGAAAATCTAACACTACGAGTTCCGTCTTGCTTTATTTCCATAATAACATTATCACTTGTTTTATATTTTCCAGCAACAGTTGGTTTTGCAGTTCTAAGTAATATTTCATGAAAAGATAGAATATTTGCTTCTGATATATTTAAACTATCGTGCGTCGTATGAATCATATTCAACACATCACGATAACCTGCAATTTCTTCCTCATTATGATTTAAAGGAGCACTACTTTTATTGACAATTTCGTTAATTCTTTCATCAGTAGTTAAAATTCCTTCAATAGCATTCGACCCTTTAACAGATTGAACAATAGCAATTTTCTCTAATTCAGTAAAAATATGGGGAAAATTTTCTTTTCTATTATCATTGCTACTTTTCATCGAATATATACTTGTTAATACATTTATTAAATTCCCAGGAATTCTATTAAATTCTAAAAAAGAATAATCATATTTTCTCATTGATTTAACACCTCATATGCATATATTTTATCATTTTTTATGCATATAAGCAATTCGTTTATGCATATTTTTTTATTTTTTACATGCACATAGAAGTACAATTATTGCATAAAATTTACTATTTCTATTTGGCTTAGGTCTAAACCGTAATTGTCTCAACGGGTTTACATTCAGTCAAACGATATATGTAGCAAATAAATCAACTAAGAATGACAGTCTAAGGATGACACATTATATATCCACATTTTATGTCATCCTTTCAACAATCCTTAAAATTAAAAAAACGGCTTCAATTCTAACTTTATTAAAAAAAATTAAAAAAGTAAGGATGCCAAGTTTTGAAAACAGAGTATATCTTTTCCTATTTTTTATGGCATCCTTAAATTATATTATTCAATTACTTAATTTCCCAGTGTCCACCTTTAGATGGCCCTATATATTTTATTTTATTAGATGATTTGATTGCTCTAGTAATTGTGGCTTTGGATTTGCCAATTATATTAGCTAATTCATCTCTTGTAACTGTCGGATTATCTTTCATTATCTCTATAATTCTTTCTTCAATTGACTTTTGAGTGTCATTTTGGGTGTCATTTTGGGTGTCATTTGAAGCCTTATCTAAATCCATTGCCAATTTGTTATATGGAATTTTAACAGTTAAAGTATGCTCCATTATTTCAAAAGCATCTTTTCCATATATTTCTACTATATCTTTATTTCCTTTACCAGTTTGATCAGTTACATCAATATTCATAGCAATTTTTGTTAATTGACGATTTATAGGTCTACTCTTACCTATAATAAACTCATCAAAACTAACATTCTTTAATGGATTACCATTACTAAAAACCTCTAAATGATCATCAAACAAATAAATAGCTGGATACTGCTTTTCAGCATAATCATTATGTAAAATTGCATTCTTCCAAGCTTCAACAAATGCAACTTGATTATAAAGATATTCATCTCTTCTAGTACCAGAATCAAAATATGTTTTTACAATATTTTCTTGTGATTGCATGTAATCCTTAACTTCATTATAGATTTTAAACAAGCATCCGTTACCGAACTCTTTACGCATAACAAGATTGCCACCTTTACCTTTAAATCGACATACCTTAATTGATTCATTAAATTGGTCAGATAAAAGATATGCCATTTCATTGTATTTTCCATCTTCATTTCTTAGCTCAAATGTCGAATCAAAATATTCGTCTTTAAAATCTACACGATGTTCCTTCAAATATATTTTTAATACTTCAAAGCTCAAATCTTGCCTACGAGATTTCATTTCACAAATATCAGGAGCAGGAACATTCAATGTTGCTACAAATCTTTTTTCTATTTCTTCAGGAGTCATCTCTTGGCATTTAGTACCAACTCTGTAGTGACAACCTTTTGGTGTCATACCATATTTCTTTTGGTAATATAATTTATTACCTCTTTTTATATCTATTACAATTACATCTTTATTTTCAATCACTTCATGATGAGCATGTACATATTCAGTACATTTAGGTAATACTTGATCAGTTATAACATCAGCAACCTTTAGCATTGTTTCATCTAATTTACCTTCTTTAATACCTACTACTTCACCTGTTTTCTTAACACCAATATAGATATATCCTCCACCTTCAGTATTAAGGTATGTTTCTAATTCTTTAGGAAGTGCATCATTTAATATTTCTTTTAATTCATATTTATCTGTTTCATCAAATCTTAACATGAAATCAACGCCTTTCAAAAACTATTTTTAGTATAGCATAATTACTATATTTTTTCGATATTTATTTTCCATTTTTATATTATATTAAAATGTTTTAATGCATCAATAATTGCATCTGCTTTTTCTTTAGGGCAATTGACATGTTTTATCAAATATGACAAAAGAATTAACGTCATTCCAAGAAACATTAGAATCGATTTTAACTAAGGTTTCATATATAATTCTATATTGCTGCTCTCCTCTTATTTTTGAATAATCTTCAAAATTCTTTTTATCTTTTTCACTTAACGATGAAATAAAATCTTGAAACGGCACATTAATCACTATCCTATCGTTGAAATATCATAATAATTTTAACATAAAATTCTCGTTCTAGATAGAAAAAAGACCAGATTATTTACTCTGATCTATCTTTCTAATAGTATTCTAAAATCAAACACCCAAAACCAGCATAAAGCTTAGTGTGTTCGACATCATTTACTAATGGCGGAGCTGAGGGAAATCAAAATCAGCATAGTTAAGCCATTTATTTGGTTAACTTATTTCATTTTTTTCGTTTGACTAAAAGAGTGACCATCTCAACGGATAAACGATCCCTTCAGTCTAACTGCATAATTATTAATAACGAAATTGTACAAAATATATACAATAACTTAAAAAGTACATAGAAATTGATAATATTTAAGATTATAAATATTAAAAAACTTATTTTTAGTTTAATGATGAATTCAATATTTTTTCAATTCGTATCTTTAGTGTTTCTATAGTAAGCATATTTGATAGGCACCTACCATTATTTTTATAGTTTTATTATTATC
>CAMEJG010000027.1 GCA_945919465.1 uncultured Anaeroplasma sp.
CTAATGATTTGACTCACTGTTTGATTAACCATATCATCATTCACTGAGTTTATTTATATTAATATAATTAGTAAATAAAATGCTGATTAACAATTATGGGATTATACATTTTCTTCTTTGGCTTTGGCTACTTCATAATAGGAAGCATCGTTTTCTTGTTTTTCCTATAAAAAAATCTCTGGAAAATTTGAATATTTTAAAAAATAGATGTGTTACTTCTAACTTTAAAATATTCGATATGTAAGCTTTAAAGTAAAAGATGTGTAATAACTAAATAAAAAAAGAAATACCTCTTGTTATAATGTAATTGTCTAGAAAACTAAATAACAGGAGGTATTTTTAATGGATAAAGAATCCATATTAAGATTAGGCTTAGATTTCATAAAAAACATCGATTTAGATAGATCTGATGAGTTATATGATCCAAGCACTAATAATCATATCATAAAATTAAACCTTTATAAAGATGACCACATATATTGTCCTCATTGTGGTTTAATAACTAATTTCGAAATTAGGAGTTCGGTTGTTAAAAAAATAAATCATTATTCTTCACTTGAGAATAATATTATAATTAAATTTTATAGGCGAATTTTCAAGTGTGAATGCATCAAAACTTTTAGGGAACCAAACCCATTTACTGAGTCAAAAAGAAAAAATACTATTCAAAGAGAAGTTAAAATACTTTATGCACTTAAAGATATAAATAAATCTTTTTCTGATGTTGCTGATGAATTTAATTTATCTGTAACACTACTAGTTATAGATTTTAATTCTTTTAACAATTAATTTACTGTCATATAACTTATTAATTAGATGAAGTATAATATAATCTTCTTGCTTTTCAACTATTTCAATCTCATTAACATCATCTAATGTATATTCATTATCGTATCTTTAGCAATTACGTTTGTAATGCTTTGTAATATTTGCCATTCATATGTTACAACCTCAATAATTGATGTTTTACATTTTAATAATAATTCTAATTCTTCTTCAAATCTTTCCATATTTAATTTCTCCTACGCTGCATAAGACATTTCATAGCTTAATCCTCTAAAATAATTTCTAACTTTATGGTCAATTATTTTATTCTTCTTTTGCTTATATAGAGCACGAGCTTTTCTCTCTTCAAAATAATCTCTTGTTTCTAAAATCATTTTCTTAATTTCAAAATACAAGTTCTGACAATACATATTTTGTTCCTAGATATTCTTGCACTGAAGATATGGATCATTATTATTAATTTCTAATAATTCCATATAATAATCATAACTAATTTCTGCTACATTAATAATTGCACCCTTTTTATGATGCTTAACGCGTGGAATCCATCTAGCAATTTCTGCTGCCTCCTTACCAGAATCTGCATTAATAGGGAATGTTACTTCTCTATATTTTCCGTTAACAACATGTCCACATTTTGTTACTACTGCATAAAACTTATTTTTCATAATATTTGTTCTCCTTTTCTTTTTGTACCTATATTTTAGTTTGTTACAATCTTCTTGACACTGCTCTCTGAGATCAAATCGTAATCTCTAGTGTTTTTTCTTAATTGCACCTTAATTATATTTTGTAATCAAACATAGAGAAATGCTCTGTCAGGACAATTAATAATTCCTATTTTTAACTACATCTCAATAATACTACTTATAAAAAAAGGCAAAATACTCCCTCAGTTCAAAAAAACAAAAAATTTTTATTATTATAAATAACAAAAGCCCTGAGGCTAAAATCAGGGCTAAAAAATCATATTTTAGGCTTCAGCTTTCTTAACCAAAGACTTATTTTGCCATTTCTTACTCTTCCATCTAAAAATAACTAAAACAGCTCTAAAGCATTCATCTAAGCCATTAGCTAAAAATATACCAATTAAACCTAAATGAATAACATCAGTAAAGAAATATGAACCAAATGCAGCAATTAAATACATAGAGAATACCGCACAAATAACTGGATAAAGCGTATCTCCACTACTCTTTAACGCATTAATATAAACTAAATTAATACATCTACCCGTTTCTAACAGGAACAGGATAGGTAAAACAGTATAAATAATACTTAATATATTCTCATTCTGGGTAATAAGTGGGAATATAACAAAGCCTAACGTATTAATAAGCATAACAACGAACATTACTACAGGATACACTAAAACAAGCGATAGCTTAGTAGTCTTTTCTGCCTCTTCATAATCATGCTTTCCTACTGCATAACCAACTAATATTGAATTAGCACTACCAAAGGCTCCTGATAATAGAACTGTATAATTCAAAATCATATTAATATAATTTCTCGCATTCATAACATCAGTTAATAGCTTATTAACCTGAGAAACTACAATAAATTGAGCTATATTATAACAAATACTCTCAAAAGCGCTAGGTCCACCAATCTTAATAATTGATTTAAAGATATCCTTATGAAGCTTAAATATAAATATTCTTTGCTTAAGGACAACCTTAGTTAAAATAACAGCTAGAATAAACGTAACTAAATGACAAGATAGTGTCGCAATCGCAGCACCCTTATATCCTAAAGGCTCTGTTCCTAAAACTCCATAAATTAATAAATAATTTAATAAAACATTTAAAAGATTTACACATAAGGAAACAATAGTAATATAGAAAGGCTTTGAATTTGCTTTTAAATTTGCTGATAAGCAATTTGTCATAGCCTGAAAAGGAAGCGCAAAGGCAACAATCATAATATATGATGATGACTCATTAATAACATTATCAGGCGTATTAGCTAGCTTTAATAAAGGTACATTAAAGAAAATAAACATTAAGGCAATAAATAAGCCTAAGCCTAAATTAAAAATAATACCTTGAGATAAAACTAATCTACTTTCTTCCTTTTTACTTGCGCCAATATATTGGCTAGTAACAATTGCTACACCAACAGAACAAATATTAAATAAAACAACTAAAAAGCTTAATACTGCATTAGCATTACCAATAGAGGCAACACTAAGCTCACTATAATTTTTGATCATTAAAGTATCAACAGTACCAAGCAAGCTAGCTAAAAACATCTCTAAAAATAGAGGAATAACTAGCTTATAAATTGCTTTAGCTCTACTTTTTGAAAACATAAACACTCTTTCTAGATGCCTCAATAACTACAGATGAAGATAATATATCAAATCTATCCTCACGGAATCTATAATTATTATCTCCTAGATTAAACAAAATCTCATAGTCATCTTTTCCATATCTAAATAAAGAAAATACATCTTCACTATGCTTAACAAATTCAAAATCAATATTCTTAAATGCATCGTTTTTCTTAATGCCAATTAACCTCTTAGTAAAATAATACATTTCAGGATTATTATCAAATAACATACCTCTTCTACAATCTGGATCCCTATCTCCATCCATCATTTGCTCATCACCATAATAAATTAAGGTAGCACCAGGAAGTAAAACATCTAAAGCCATCGCAAGCTTCATCTTCTCCTCATCCTTACCTAAATCTCTAAAGCATCTAATAGTATCATGATTAGAAACCATATTTAGTGTTGATGCTAAATAATTGATATCGGAATTACCTCTTTCGTAATTATATGTATTAATAAACTCATCAACAGAAATACTTCTATTAACTACATTCTTAATTGCAAATAAGGAATTATAGTTAGTAATAGTATCAATTTCATCACCTAATAGCCAAGGTGTAGATTCATACCATATTTCACCTAAAATAACAGCATCCTTTTTTACACTCTTAACCGTTTCTCTAAATCTCTTCCAGAATGGATGAGCTACCTCATCACAAACATCAAGTCTATATCCATCTACATCAAATTCCTCTAGATAATATCTAGTAACCTTTAATAGATATTCCATTGTATCAGGATTTAATGTATTAAGCTTAGGCATACCAGGGAAATAGCTAAAGCATTTATATTGTAACCAATCCTTTTTGAATGGGAATTTATAAATAAAATACCAATCCTTATACTTAGAATTCTCTTGATTTTCTAATAAATCCTTAAACGCAAAGAAATCAGGAGATGTGTGGTTAAATGCTATATCTAAAATAACCTTAATACCTCTATCATGACAAGCCTTAACTACAGAATGTAGACCCTCATCTCCACCTAACAATGGACAAACCTTCATATAATCTACTGTATCATATCTATGAGATGTATTCGCAGTAAAAATAGGATTTAAATATAGGCAATCAATGCCCAAATCGGCTAAATAATCGATTTTATTCGCAATACCGAATAAAGTTCCATTTGTTCTATAATTATGCTTTAAATTCTTTTCTCTCCAATTATCTGATTCCTTATCATTTGGACTAAATCTTTCAGGGAATATTTGATAAAAAGTAGCTCCCTTAGTCCATTCAGGAACATCGAAGTAGCATGAATCTAAAATATAAGTATTCGCAGTAAACATAAAGATGATATCCTTAGGTTCCTTATCATAGAATATTCTATTAGAATAATAACAATATACTCCATCGTTATCAATTAATTCAAAATAATACTTAATCGCAGGATATTCACATTTAATCTCTACCTCGTAATAATCTAAAACAGATGTAGATGCAACCTTAGCCATAGCTACAGTATCCTTCTTGTTATAGCCCATAAAGCCAAAACGATACTTATCTATATATTTAAAATTAACCTTTTTTAGATCACCCTTTTTACATGATAATCTAAATAAATATGTATTTCTAAATGTCTTGTAAACATATTGACCATTAATAAAATGGTTAATTGAACTTCTTTCCACTTGACAATCACCTCTTTTCACCCTACAATATAATTATACTGATAAAAAAATAAAAAAATATCACAAAAATAACATTAAAATATAAATATATTGAGGTTAATATGGAAAAATATACAGACTCATCATTTCACGAATTAACTAAACACGGAACTAACGAATTCCCTTTCGCGACATATGGAGATTCCTATAAGGTATGTAAGGATAGATTCTACTATTCACACTACCATGAGGAGCTTGAAATAATATATGCTAGAAGAAATGATATTGATGTTATAGTCAATGATACTGAATATCATCTTGATGAAGGTGAAAGCTTATTGATAAACTCAAATAACATTCATAGAATATGTCATAGTGAATATCCTGAATCTACAGTTGTTAGTAATGTTTTTAGTAATAAACTAATAAGATTACCTATACCTGATATTCTAGATGCCTTAAACAAGAGATATGAGGCAATACCTATAAAGGATAATAAAATAAACCAAACAATTTGGCGTATGATCTTATCAGGTAGAGAAAAGGAAACTGGATATCAATTAAGCATTATTTCTAATATATTTGAGGTATTCTCATATATCTATTCAAACTATAACGAATTAAAACCAATTGAAAGCAATAATAAAAACAATGATAGAATCAAACAAGCTCTATCATTCATTAAATCTAATTATAATAATCAAATAACACTATCAGACATTTCAAAGGAATGCTATCTATCTGAAGGTGAAACAATAAGATTATTTAATAAATATATTGGTGATTCACCTATTAATTATTTAATTAAGTATAGAATAAATGTCGCAACGACAATGCTGTTAAATGAAGATATGTCTATTACAGATATCGCGACATCAACAGGCTTTTCTTCTTCTAACTATTTTACAATCGCATTTAAGAAAATAACTGGTATGACACCAAAGGAATATAAAAAGAAAAAGGGACTGTTAAGAAACTAACCTTTTAAAGTTGACTTGTTTTTTAATTTTCTTTCAGCTCCAACAAGGTCACGCACTCAACATGTGGAGTAGTGAAAAAATTACCATATTGAATCTAGTATGTAACGAAATAATTCCTATATCATTTCTTATATTGCAGTTAAACAAACGATATGTTTACTTGAACTATGATTCCTATTTATGGAACTATATTGATATTATTCATTTAGCCATTTAGCTATATCTATAATTTCAATTCCTTCATAATCATATGTTTCAGCCTTAGTTCTAGCGATTACTAATTTAGGATACGAATCATTAATTGCTTTTAATGGCGAAACTTCTCTTTTGAAAGTTTCTGGATTTGATAAATCATCACACACTTGTAAATATGTTTTTCTTCCATTTTTAATAGCTACGAAATCCACTTCTTTTTCATAAAGTTTTCCAACATATACCTCATATTCTCTTCTAAGCAATTCAATCGCAACTATATTTTCATACAAATGACCTCTATCCATATACCTATTACCAAGAATAGCTCTTCTAAAACTTAAATCTGATAAATAATATTTCTTGTCTGACTCTAAATACTTATTTCCTTTAATATTATATCTTTGAATAGGATAAAACAAGAAACTTTTACATAGGTAATCAATGTATGCCCCACATGTTTTATCATTAGTTTTATATGTTGATGATGTCAACTTATTAGCAATATTTCTGATTGAGGTTTGATTACCAATATTATCCATTAAAAACTCATAAATCATCTTTAATAAATCTTCATTTTCAATATGATACTTATCAACAATATCTCTAATTATAGTAGTTTTGACAATGCTTTCAATATATGTTAGAGAATCACTCTCATTTCTATATAAATATGAACCAGACATTCCTCCTGTTTTAAAGTACTTATCAAACGAACTATCAATATCATTTGAAGGATAATATTCTAAATACTCTTTAAATGAAAATGGAAATACTTTTATCTCAAAAACACGTCCACCAAATAATGTAGCTAAATCACTACTTAATAAAAAAGCATTTGAACCAGTTAAATATATATCATATTTTTCTTCTTCATATAAGCTATTTATAATTCTTTCAAATCCTTCACACATTTGTATTTCATCAATCAGTAAATAATTATTTTTATTATCAACATAACTATTTGATATGTAGTCATATAAGTTATCGGCATTTAATAGTTTTTCGAATTTCTTTAGATTTAATTTTATATGAATGATATTATTACCCTCATTATTAAGATAATAATTATATAAATCCATTAATTTAGATTTACCAGCTCTTCTTACTCCTGTAATAACTTTTATATCGGGAACATCTTTAACACTTATTAATTTATTGAGATATGTATTTCTTTTTATAATTTTCATAATATTATCACCTCAATAACATTATATTATATTTCGCAATTTTAAACAATATTTATTTTTGCGAAATATAATATCGTTTAAATATTACATAACTTAACATCTCAATAAAGTCTAAGTTTTGTCATTACTACCTTTCATTCATAATTATCTAACTATTTATTTTCATATGTTCCCGGACTCCATTTTTTTTGCATACTAGATACGTTGTGTTTTAGGCTAAAACCATATCATTTGATATGTTCCTCATATGTTTCCGTATGCAACCTTGTCGCAATTTTTACCATTTTTAGAATAAAACTAATCAATATTCATAATCTGTCAAAAATGAAAATAAGGGTTAAAATCACCATAAAACAGTAATTTTAGCCCTATTTTAGTATTATTTAATATCTTTTAGATATAGTAATGCTACGACTTCAACATGTGTCGTTTTTGGAAACATATCTACACACTCAATAGAATCAATATCATAACCATTATTAATAAATGTATATAGATCTCTTTTTAGTGTCTTAGGATCACAACTTACATATACTACCCTTTTAGGCTTTAAATATCCTATCGCATTAATAAACTGCTTAGTAGATCCCTCTCTAGGTGGATCCATTATTACTACATCTATTTTAGTTCTATTTTTTGCTAGATGAGTCATAAAATTTGTTGAATCATCTGCAATAAATTGAATATTATTAATATTATTTATTTTAGCATTTATATTTGCATCTTTTATTGCATCTTTATTTAATTCAACTCCTATAACCTGTTTAGCATATTTTGCTGCAAATATAGAAATAGTACCTACTCCACAATAAGCATCAATTACTATATCATTTTTAGTAATACCTGATTTAGATAATGCTAAATCATATAATATTTTCATTCCTATTGTATTTACTTGAAAAAAAGATTTAGGAGATATTTTAAATTTATAATCCCCTACTTTTTCATATATAAAACCAGGGCCATATAATACCTTTTCTTTATCTCCTAATACTATAGAAGTATCTCTAGAATTATAATTTTGAATTATAGTTGTAATTCCTAAATTAGCTTTTATAATATCCTTAATTACATTATTTCTACCTGGAAACATTTCACCATTTGTTACAAATACAAGCATTATTTCATTAGAATTAAAGCCATATCTAATATAGATATGTCTTATAATGCCTGATCTTGTTCTTTCATCATAAGGCATTATTTTATTTTTAGTTAATATTTGATTAATATTCTTTATTATATTATTAGATTCTTCTTTTTGAAGCATGCAATTATCTACTGTAACAATATTATGAGAATATTCTTGATATAAACCACAAACTACCTTTTTTGATTTTGACATTTTATAGGTCATTATAGATTTATTTCTATAATTATATGGAGATGGCATAGGATTAATATTAATAATCTTTTTCAGATGAAATGGTTTAAATAAATCATTAATATATTCTTTTTTTAATTCAAGTTCATGCTCATAAGACACATGCATAAATTGACAAGCACCACAGCTATGTTGATAGATACATCCATCATTAATACGATATTTACTAGGTTTTAATACTTTATTTAATACAGGATAGTTTTTATCAGTATCAACTAAAATATCTTCACCATCAATTACATCATGGATTAAATATTTCTTTTTATTATATTCTATTTCACAATCTGGTATATATCCAACCTTAATGTTTTTATATTCCTTCATATAAACCTCTTATAAAATTTTTGTAGTCCATTTTTCAGCATCAAATACATCGGTTACAATATCTTGATAAAAATCTGCTTCATGACAAACTAAAACTACTGTACCCTTGAAGGCTTTTATTGCTTCTTTTAAAGATTCTTTTGCATATACATCTAAATGATTAGTAGGTTCATCTAATACTAAAGTATTACATTCCTTTAACATTATTTTACATAAACGAACCTTTGCTGCTTCTCCACCTGATAATACCATCATTAAAGATTCTATTTTATCCTTTGTAAGTCCACAAGAGGCTAAAGCTCCACGAACCTCAGCATTAGTCATTGATGGATACATATTCCATATTTCATCTAATGCAGAATTTTTTGAATATTCTTCTTCTTGTTGGAAATATCCATAATGGATATTATAATCAAGCTTACATTCTCCATTTAATGGAGGAATAATACCTAATAATGTCTTTAATAATGTCGATTTACCAATACCATTAGCTCCCTTTATAACAACCTTTTGACCTCTTTCAATAACAAAATTTATTTTATTTGATAATGGTTCATTATATCCAATTACTAAATCATTTGCTACAAAAACAAATTTGCCAGAGGCACCACATTCTTTAAATTTGAAGGTAGGCTTAATAACTTCTTTTGCTTTATCTATAATTTCCATTTTATCTAATCTTCTTTGACGAGATTTAGCTAAATCAGTTGTAGCTACTCTAGCTTTATTTTTAGCAATAAAGGTTTCTAATGCTTTTATTTCCTTTTGTTGACGCTCATATGCCATATTTTGTTGTTTTTTCTTTAGTTCATACATTTGCATATAATTATCATAATTTCCTGTATATCTAGTTAAAGTACCATCATCCATATGATAAATAACATTAACTACTTTATTTAAAAAGGATACATCATGAGAAACTAAAATAAAGGCATTCTCATAATTAGCTAAATAATTTTCTAACCAAGTGATTTGTTCTTCATCTAAGAAATTAGTAGGTTCATCTAAAATAAGAATCATTGGCTGAGCTAGTATTAGCTTAGTTAATAATACCTTACTTCTTTGTCCTCCTGATAAATTTGCAACATCATGATCTAAGCCTATTGAACCCAAACCTAAACCATTTGCAACTTCCTCTATTTTACTATCAAGAGTATAAAAGCCAGAGGATTCTAATTCCGATTGAATCTCTCCTGTATCCTCTAAATAAACCTGCATTTCCTCTTCAGTACAATCACACATTTTATTATATAGCTCATTCATTTCAGCTTCTAGATCATACATATGCTGAAATGCTTCTTGTAGTACCTCACGAATTGTTTTGCCTTTTGTTAATGAGGTATATTGGTCTAAATAGCCTGTAGTGATTCTTTTACACCATTCAATTTTACCATTATCAGGAGTTAATTCTCCTGTAATCATTTTAATAAATGTTGATTTTCCTTCGCCATTTAAACCTATTAATCCTATATGCTCACCCTTTTGCATAACAAAGGATGCATTTTCTAAAATAACTCTATTTCCAAATGAAAATGATACATCAGTACACTTTAAAACACTCATAATACACCTCAAAATTATTTCTAGAGGTATTATAGCATATTAAAATTATTTAAACTACTATTTTTTTATATAGACTTAAATATTACAATTTGATATAATTTTTCTGAGGTAAAAAATATGAGAATTTGTTGTTACGGGGCATCTAGTACTACATTAGATAAAATATATTATGAAAAAGCCTATGAATTAGGTAAAATAATAGGAGAAAATGGTTTTAGCTTTATTTTTGGTGGTGGTGAAACAGGATTAATGGGTTCATCATATAGGGGAGCAAAAGAAGGAAAAGCTTATACCATTGGAGTTTCACCTAAATTCTTTGATGAACCAGGTGTATTAGTAAAAGATAGCGATGAATTTATTTTTACTGATACTATGAGAGAAAGAAAAAAACTTTTAATTGAAATGTCTGATGCAACTATTGTTCTTCCAGGTGGTATTGGTACATATGAAGAATTTTTTGAACTTTATGTATTAAAAAGTCTTGGTCAAAATGATAGACCTATTGTCATTTATAATATTAATGGATATTATGATAAAATGAAAGAATTTTTATTACATACAGTAGATGAAAAATTTATGTCAAAAGAAAACATGGATTTAGTAGTATTTTTAGATGATCCCGATGAAATAATTAATTATATTAAAAATTATAAAAAGGCTACGAGATAGTAGCCTTTTTACTATAATCCAATATATATTATTCCTGGATTTGGTCTATTAAAATCAGATTTAGGTATTTTATCTTTATGTGAAAAATTTTGATAATTCAAATTAAAGATATCTAATTCGCTTCCTAATAAATATCCTTTAATTTGTTTTTTAGCTTTTAGTTCATCTAATTTTTCTATAATAGCAGTTTTAATTTTGTGAGTTTTTCCACTACTACCATATCCAGTAATAAGACATAAAAGCTTATCTCTATCATGTCTTGTAAGATCTATAGAAACTTTTAATTCGTATAATGCAACACTCACAGTTTCATTATTAGAATGAATATCTCTTGTTAGCATATTATTCTAAATTAAATCTTCCCTTTACATATGCTACTATTGCGTTTACTGTTTCATCAATTCCAATTTTAGAATTAATACATAAATCATAGTTACTTGCCTTACCCCAATCCTTATCAGTATAGAAATTATAATAGCCTTTTCTTTGTCTATTCTTTTTATTAATCATAGACTCTGCCTTTGCTTCAGGTAATCCATAATATTTTACACTTCTTTTTACTTTATCCTCCATTGGAGCACAAATAAAAATACTTACTAAATTAGGGTGATCATTAAGTACATAATCAGCACAACGTCCCACTATGACACAAGATTCATTTTCTGCAATACGTTTAATTGCCTCAAATTGAGCTAAAAATACCTTTTGGCCTAAAGACATATCATATGAATATAATCCTATATTTGCACCAATAAAGCCATCTTTTTTTTCATCATAATGCTTACATACAGTCTCAGATAAACTTGAACCTTCACTAGCTTTAGCTAAAAGCTCATTGTCATAAAAATTAATACCAAGCTTTTCTGCTACCTTTTGAGCAATGAAGCGTCCTCCACTTCCATATTCTCTACCAATTGTAATAACATATTTCATATCATTTCCTCCAATTTATATTAATTTTAATTATAGCTATTTATCTATAAATATTTTATCATAAAATAAATATTTTATAATTAAAAAAATAATTTTTTTTAAATTATTATATTATTAGGATAATATATATTGAAAAAATATAAAATGAAAAAATATATGTTGACTTTTAGTTTTGGTATGATATAATCTTATTGCTAAATGGCCCGTTGGTGAAACGGTTAACACACATGCCTTTCACGCATGCACTTATGGGTTCGAACCCCGTACGGGTCACCATTTAAGAAGAGAATGCTTTGATACAGTATAAATGCTGAATCAAAGCTTTTTTTATGTCTTGAAATAAAAATATTAAGAAAAAATATATGAAAGATAGATAGAGAATTATATCTAAATAAAAAAAAGACTATAAAGTCTTATTTTACATATATACGAACTAAATCAAATAAATCTGATTCTATTTTGGTATTAATCTCTTCAAAACTACCAAATGAAACCTCTATTTTTTTATCAGCACCTTTAAAATTATCATTAAATATTACTGCTGAGCTTTCAATTGCTTCTAGGGTTAATGTATGGCCAGATACTGTTTTAAATTCAATTGTATCTTTTTCTTTAATCTTTTTAATTAAAATTTTTTCTTCTTTTGACTCTAAAGTTTCAGTTACACAATATCCTGATTTTAATTGATAAGAATATTCAATTTGCTTAATAACACTTTTTTCTTTTCTAATCATCAAAATATCCCCCATTTCACAACGATGAAAATTATATCATTTGTAATATTTTTTTTCAACAATTAATTGTTTTTTTATTAAATTAGATACGCTTTCATAAAGAAAAAAAGGTATTGATTTTTTGATATTCAATACCTTAATTTAGCTAAATTACTTATTTTTTCCTTTATTATATAGCTTCTTAGTCATTTCACCACCGATACGACCATTTTCCTCAGCAGTTGCATTTTTACCAGGTGTAATACCTAATTCATTTGCAACCTCTTCCTTTAATGCTTCTGTATCAGTAGTCTTCTTAGCCTTTTCTACAGCTTTTTTAGTCATGTTACCACCAATTGAGCCGTTTTCTTGACTTGTATTTGAAGAATTAGAGCTTTTTCTTGCCATCAAGCTTCACCTCCTTGCAGTTATTATGATAACCACAAAAAGACAAATTATACAAAAAAGCTATTCTGATTTTAATTCCTTTAGGACCTCACGAACCTCTAATCCTAAAAAAGATAAATCTAAATCACTATCCTTATCAATTAAGATACTATTAGTATTAGCTACTGCTTCATTAACTAAAGCCTCATAATCAAAAAGTTTTTCATATTCTAATGCTTTTTCTATCTTAGGAGATGTTGCAGGAGCTTTTGGTACATATACTGTACAACAATCCTCAAATGGTTTAATTGATAAATCATAACAATCAATTTTTCTTGATATATTAATTATATCCTGCTTATCATAAGTACATAATGGTCTTAAAATAGGATAATTAGTAACCGAATTGATAGTATTCATACTACCTAAGGTTTGACTAGCAACTTGGCCTACTGATTCTCCATTAATAATACATAAGCAATTTTTTTCAATTGCTAATCTTGTTGCGATACGATACATCATTCTTCTCATTATTGTAATATTATAGCTTTCAGGCACATTATCTAATAGTGCCATATGAAGCTCCTTAAATGGTACCATATGTACCATTATTTTATTATTTGGAGCATATTTAGCAAGCTTCTTAACTAAATCAACAACCTTTTGAGCTGATTCAATAGAAGTAAGTGGGGTAGATTCAAAATGAATACATTCAATATCTACACCCTGCTTCATTGCTAAAAAACCTGCAACAGGAGAATCAATTCCACCTGATAGCATTAATAATCCCTTTCCTGCAATTCCTACAGGATAGCCTCCTAAAGCTTTTATATTTGTATTATATAAATAACAAGCATTATTTCTAATTTCAATATTTAATTCAACAGAAGGATTATGTACATCTACTACTAAATCACTATGATTTCTTAATACATAACTAGAAATTACCTTAGTTAATTCCATAGAATGAAGAGGAAATGATTTATCTGCTCTTCTACTATTTACCTTAAATGAAGTTTTAGTGGTTACTCTTTCCTTCATTAATGCTAATGCATTATTTTTAATATCATCAATATCAGTACTACATTTAACTACTAATGAATATGAAGATATTCCTGATACTAGATTTAATCTTTCAATAACCTTATTTACATCTTCATTATTTAAATGAATATATACTCTATCATGTCTATTTTCTATTTCAACCTGAAGACCTTTAAGCTTACATTCAATTAGCTTATATAAAGCTCTTAAAAAGGTATTTTGATTTTTACCCTTTAAGGTTAAATCTCCAAATCTAACTAATATTTGATTATATAGCATTACTCTTTATCCTCCTTATCATAATCTTTTAAATAATTATGATATACTCCATCCTTTTTATAGCCTAATATCTTATCTATATTAACATTAGTTGCAGCCTTAAAAATATTTTTTTCTACAAAAGGATTATAATTTAATAATTCTTTAATTAGCTTTTTAGTATCTAATCTTTTAGATCCTGTATGAATTTCATCTTCTTTTCTATTTTCTGTAAATCTACAAGCACATTGAATGAATTTTAATTCATTAAAATTGCTCCAACGAATAATATCTCTTTCTCTAATTAAATACATTGGTCTAATTAATTCCATTCCTTCATAATTTTCACTATGAAGCTTAGGTAGCATTGTTTGAAATGAACCAACATTTAACATATTCATTAAAGTAGTTTCAATAACATCATCATAATGATGACCTAATGCTATTTTATTACAGCCTAATTCCTTCGCAAGCTTATATAAAGCTCCTCTTCTCATTTTTGCACATAAATAACAAGGACTTTTTTCTTGTAAATTTGCAATTTCAAAAATATCTGTTTCTCTAAATAAAGCTGGTATATTTAATAATTCTAGATTACTTTTTATTAATTCTAAATTTTCTTGATTATATCCAGGATTCATTACTAAATAGGTTGCTTCAAAATGAAAATCTGAATGTCTTAATAGCTCTTGAAATAGCTTAGCCATAAGCATAGAATCCTTACCACCTGAAATACAAACACAAATATGATCATTTTCTTTTATTAATTCATACTCCTTAATAGCCTTAACAAACCTACTCCATAATCCAGCACGATAGGTTTTAATAATTGTTCTTTCTATTTCCTTATATCGTTCCATTTTAACACCTATTTATTAATAAATTAATTCCAAAAAATTATAACATAATAATATTATATCTACAAGTAAAAAATAAAGGGACTGTAAAAAAACCTAGATTTTAAAAATAACCAAATTCTAGGTTTTTCAGCCTTTTTATTTTGCATATTTATAATTATCTTTAGCCTTTTGATTAACAGATTTTTGTTTATTCTTAGAGGCTTTTTTTGATAATCTTTTAGCACTAGGTTTCTTAAATTTTTCGGGTGTAATATTTTCTGGAACTTTCCAATAATCAAATTTTAGCATTTCCATCATAATATTTAAATAGTTTTCTAATATTATAACCTAGACAAACTAGCATAAATTCTAATGATACTTTTGGTAATGAGCGTCTTCTAAAACGCTCATACTGAAAATCTTGTTTAATTACTCCGAATGCCCCTTCGACTTGAGAAGAGCGATTAACTCTCATCTCTATTCCTTCAATTGATAAAAGATTTTCTTCGGATTCCTGAATGTATTTTTGAAGTTGTATTGTTACTTCGAATATTTTGAAATCTTCATCTTTATTTTTCATAAATCTTTTACAAAATTGTGAAAAATCACAATTACTACATCCTTCAATTATGTAGAATGTTGAATTAGCTTTTTTATGATGCCAAGTAACCTCGTCACATTTGTACCCAACATTACCATTTAAACATATTATTGTTTCATTATTTATATCTAGTCTGTATTGGCTAGGATTTTGTCCGGATACATTACCTTGCCATGTAAAATATTTAACGAAATTTTTGATGTTATGTTCATCTAAATAAGAATAATTCTTTAATGAACCATATCCTGCATCTGCACATAATGCTTCAGGGTAAGTATTATAAAATTCATAATGTTTATCAAGTAAAAGGGTAAAATCATCTATATCATTTCTAGATTGAGTTACTAAATATGCTGTAATTAAACCATTTATTACACTTATTTGTGTATTATACCCTGCATGCATATTGCTACCCAAACCTGAATAATAATCTTCTTTTAAACACATCGCTGTTGCGTCTTTATCAGTTTTATAATAAGAATTTCTATTTGGACCACAAATCCTCTCTTTCTCTTCATATTCCAAACTCTTTTGTAAATATTCAACTAATAAGTCGCAATTCTTAATATGCCTTTTATTTGCTTTAATTGTTAAATCAATTTTTCCCAAGTAGTTATTTAATTCAATCAATTTATTTGCTATTTCTTGAGAACTTATAATACCTGTTTTGTTTAATCCTCTAGTTAAACTATATTCAGATAATAGATCTCTAATTTTATCACAAAGTTTCAAATGAAATTTTGTCGGTTTCCATACGAATTTATATTTGTTTGCATTCGCTTCAAATTTGGAACCATCAAGATACATTTTATCCATTTTTAAATTACATTCATCAAATATAGCCTTTGTTATTAATGAAAAAAACTTCTCAGCATTTGGTAAGATATAATCATTTATAAAATTTCCTAATGCCATATGACTTGGTCTCTCATCTTGCATTATATAAATACAACGCAAGTCATATTTACAGCTTTCTTCAATGTCTCGTAACGTTCCTTTTCTAAAACTGAAATTAAACAATATTAATGCTAACATATTATATGGATTGTGTGACGGTCTTCCTCCTTTGTCAGTATCATTTTTTTGTTTTTCTTTTATTGCCTCATTAAGTAAATCACATACACCTGATTTATCTAATAATGATAAAAATTTGTCTATTTTTTGTGATTGCTCCACATTACTAGTGTAGCAGTCTACAAAAAAAACTTTTCTTATGGTATAATATCCCATGTAAAATACTTGTAGTCCAACAATATTTTACCATAAAGACGGCTCCGGGTTCGATTCCCCGAGCGTTTTTTGTTTAAATAAGCAAAAAAAGACTGTAAAAACCCTAAATTTGAATATTTTCAAAATCTAGGTTTTTTTACAGCCTCTTTATCATATAAATAATCTATTATTTATTTTTATAATAGCCGTTGTAGTCATTTGTAATTGATTTTAAATATCTAGCTATTACTACTACTGCGGCAATTGAAATACCTATAATAACATAAGATATCATTTAAATCACCTTCCTCGACTATTATTTTACTATTTTTCAATATAATGAAAACACATTTTCATTTGGTAAATGCTTACAATTATTTGAAAATGTTTACATTTTCATTATTTTTCATAAATATTATTTATTATCTAGTTCTAATTTTATTTTATTAATAGTTTTTTTTATTTTTTCATTACAGCTTCCATCACAGCAAGAACAACTAGAGCAAATACCTTTTTTCTTAATTTTATAAATATTAGAAGCAACTACTAAAATAACTATTAATATTGCAATAATAATTGCAATAATTTCTATAAATGTCATTAAATATCAACTCTTTTCTTATTATCTTTATATTTATTATAATAATTAATTCCAAAGCCTAAGATTGTAAAAATAGTAATAAAAATAAATGATGTCCACCAATAAGATAATACTAAATAACAAATCATTGAAGCAATATAAGAAGTTAATAACCAGAATAATAAAGTACCCTTAAATCTTTTCTTTGATAATTCACCCTTTGCAGTAGCTACAGCTGCAAAGCAAGGAATTGTAGTCATATTAAAAACAATAAATGAAATTAATGCAGGCCAAGTTGCATTAGTATTTTCAATCATTCTTACTGATGCTGATACTCCCTCTTCATCCAAATTTACAATATATAAATTCTTATATTCTTCTTTATTAATATTTTCATTATTACTAATACATTCAGCAAGTACTGCAAAAGTTGAAATTACATTTTCTTTTGCAATTAAGCCAGTACCAGCAGCAACTCCAAATACCCAACCATTTTGATTTAATTGAGAACCAAATCCAAGTGGAGTGAATATTGGAGTAACTAATTGACCAAGACCCGCAAGAATAGAATCACTTGTATCAAGATAATCTTTGTCACTTATAATTTCTAAATAATCAAGTGAAGCTTTACTAAATACAGGAGAAAGTACTAAGTCATATGCAGCAATTTCATCATCATTTTCAAGTTCTATATAGTTTAACATTACTACATTAAGAGTTAATTCCTCATCATCAAATTCTTCATTTAATAGAATTAAACTATTTTTAAATTCTTCATCATTAATAAGCTCAATAAATACATCATCTGCTACACTAACAACATCAGTCTGCTCAATGAAGCGCCAATTCCAGGTAAATGATTGTAAAAACCAAATAACAATAGTAGAAGCTAATATAATAGTGAATGCTTTTTTCACATAATGCTTAAGCTTATCCCATAAATGAAACATTAATCCCTTAAATTTAGGTAAATGATATTGAGGAAGCTCCATAATAAATGGGGATGCTATACCTCTCATAATAGTATTTCTCATTATAATTATAGTAATAATTGCAGTAACAATTCCGACTAAATACATTGAATAAGTAATAATATCGACATTACCAAAGCCATAAATTTGACAAATACCTCCTGCTATTGCAGTCAATATTGGCAATTTTGCTCCACAAGAGAAAAATGGAATAACACGAATAGTTGCTATTTTTTCATTATCATCAGCTAGTGTTCTTGTATTTATCATGGCAGGCACACTACAACCAAATCCCATGATCATAGGCATAAAGGCACGACCAGATAATCCAAATTTTCTAAATATTCTATCTAAAATAAATGCAACTCTAGCCATATAGCCACTATCTTCTAATATTGAGAAGAATAAGAATAACAATAATATTTGGGGTACAAATGATAATACAGAAAATACTCCTGCAAGTACCCCATCACAAATAAAACCAGCTAACCAGCTAGGAGAAGATTCCATCCACCCTGCAACAACTTGAGTTATCCAATCAGTGATATTACAAACTAGTGATTGTAAAATAACTCCAGGAGAATTAATTCCTGCATCAGTCCAAATTAATCCTTCAAATATACTACCCTCAAATGATGGAGAAATATTATTAAATAAACCACCTAAATAAAATAAATTTTCCGAGAAGGTTAAATGGAAAATAAGAAATAATATGACTAAGAAAATAGGAATACCTACCCATTTATTAGTTAATATCTTATCTATTTTATCAGATTGACTATAGCTATCCTTAGTCTTTATTCCTTCTTTTTTATAATTAAGCTCATTAGATATATACTGATATCTTAAATCAGCAATAATTGCTTCAATATCATTTCCAAAAGCTTCATTATTTAATTTACCTTTAAATTCATCAATTAATTTCAATAATTCTTTATGCTCATTTATTTCTATTTCATCATATTCAGCTAATTTAATGGAATGAAATAAGCTATTAGAAATTTCATTTTCTTGATATTTAGCTCTTAATGTATTAATCAATGAATATATTTTACTACCTTCTAAGATACTTCTTCCTTCTCTTTTTAATAAAGAAGCATCATAGGCACCCTCCATCATTAATGAAATACCATCCTCCTTTTGAGCTGATATTAGAAAAACAGGCACACCAAGTTTTTTTGAAAGCTTATTAGTATCAATACTTTCTTTATTTTTTTCTAATATATCCATCATATTTAACGCAACAATAATTGGTACATCCATTTCCAAAAGCTGTGTAGTCAAATATAAATTACGCTCTAAATTAGTCGCATCTATAACATTAATAATGCAATCTGGCTTTTCATTTAAAATATAATTTCTTGTAATAAGTTCTTCAGAAGTATAAGGTGATAATGAATAAATACCAGGTAAATCTATAATAGCTACATTTTCATTTAGCTTCTTATAGATACCCTCCTTTTTATCCACAGTAACTCCTGGCCAATTGCCTACATGAGCAGTTGAACCTGTTAAGGCATTAAATAAAGTTGTTTTACCGCAATTAGGATTTCCGGCTAACGCAAAAGTCTTCATAATTATTCTTCCTCCTCACAAATTACATATTCTGCTTCACTTTTTCTTAAAGTTAGCTCATAACCTCTCAAGGTAATTTCTATTGGATCTCCAAGAGGAGCCTTTTTTCTTAAATAAAAACAAGCATTAGGTGTTATACCCATATCAAATAATCTTTTTCTTATTCTTCCTTCCCCTAATACTTTTTTTACCACTCCACTTTCACCAATCATAAATTCATTTAGCTTTTTTTCCATAATACCCTCCAATTATTCTACATAAACAAGTATTTTGCTTCCTAAAACTTTATCAAGAGCTAATCTTCCTTCTTTTACTCTTAATATTAAATTACCACTACTTATAGATAGAATCTCTAATTTAGAATTAATAGTAATTCCTAAAGATTCTAAATGTTTTTTTAATCTTTCGTCAGTATTAACCTTCATAACAGTTAATAATTGTTTTTGTGGTGCTATATTTAATGGCATCATTTCACCCTCCTTAAGTTAGTTATAACTAACTATTTAATAATATAAACCTCTTTTTATCAATTGTCAATAGGTATAGCGAAAAAAGTTAGTTTAAACTAACAATTTATTTTAATATAAATTTTATTTGACTTTATTGCCAAACTATAGTATCATATTATAGAGTGGGTAAAAAGCAGCAGCTTATTTATAGAAAGCCGTCATCTTAAAGCTCAATTGTTAATTAGTAACCTCCGCTGCTTGTTGGTGAAAATTTAATTTAAGATGAACTATCTACATAAGCCAGACAATTTACTCCAAAAAATAATAAAAAATATTTATAGGAGGACATTTAAATGTCAAGATTCACAGGTTCAAGCTGGAAGGTATCTCGTCGTTTAGGCTATTCTATCAGTGAAACTGGTAAGGAATTAGTTAAAAGAAAATACGCTCCAGGTCAACATGGTGCAAAACGCGCTAAGTTAAAAGAGTATGCTACTCAGTTACAAGAAAAGCAAAAAGTAAGATTCACATATGGTGTTTCTGAAAAGCAATTCGTTAAAACATTTAACGAAGCTTCTAAATTAGAAGGTATGGTTGGTGTTAACTTCTTAAAATTATTAGAGTGCCGTTTAGACAATCTAGTATATCGTTTAGGATTTGCAACAACAAGAGCACAAGCTCGCCAATTAGTAAATCATGGTCATATTACTGTAGATGGCAAAAAGGTAGATATCCCTTCTTACCGTGTTAAGCCAGGTCAAAAGATTTCTGTTAAAGAAACTTCAAAGGGCTTAAAGGTAATTAAGGAAGCTTTAGCAGCTAAACTAGCTAGAGCTGAATATGTTTCATATGATGAAACTACAATGACTGGTACTTTCGTAAGATTACCAGAAAGAAGCGAATTCTTACCTGAAATCAACGAACAACAAATCGTCGAGTTCTACAACAGAGCATAATTTCAAAATACGAAGTCTTTATGGCTTCGTATTTTTTTATCCTAAAGCTACATCTAAAATCATCATAACCAAAAAGCCTATGCCAAAGCCTATAGCTAATATTTTAGTTAAATCATTATTTTCATTATTGTTTGGAATCAATTCCTCTACTACTACATAAATCATAGCCCCTGCAGCAAATGCCAAAGAATATGGTAAAATTGGAACAAAAATAAATGATAATAAAATAGTTATTATACTCGCAATAGGCTCTACTACTCCTGATAATACTCCCATAAGAAAAGCTTTTTTCTTACTACTTTTAGCTAATTTATAAGGCATTACACAAATAGTACCTTCTGGTATATTTTGAATTGCAATACCAATTGAAAATGCTAAGGCTATCATAAGTGTAATTTCATTATTTATAGCACTAACAAACATAGCTCCAACTGCCATACCCTCAGGAATATTATGTAATACTACTGCAAAATAAAGCATTCCCTCTCTTTTATTATTTAAATTATATTTAGGGAGCAAATCTAAAATTATCATAAAAATAAATCCTAAAATAATCCCAATTGTAGCAGGTAAAAAAGGAATAATATTATTATTTCTTGCAAGCTCAATCGAAGGTAAAATTAAACTCCATATAGATGCTGCAAGCATAACTCCTCCAGCAAATCCCATTAATAATTTTTCAAAAATATTATTAATTTTATCTTTAACAAAAAATACCATGAAGCTTCCCATTAAAGTTCCAATAAAAGGTAAAGATAAGCCCAATATAATTTCCATTATATCACTTCCCCTTTTATACTATTCTTAATAGAAAAATTACTATATTACAAACGCACAAAAAGCCAGATTATTGAATCTGGCTTTCCTTTATTTTTTGTAGCTTTGGTATTTAATAGCCTCATACATATCAGGTCTTCTATCTCTAAAAATACCCCAACTAATTCTTTTTTTATTTATTTCATCAATATCAAATTCATAAACTAAATAGCCCTCAGTTTCTCTATCAAGTTCACAAACCTTACTTCCCTCTTCATTAGAAATAAATGAAGAGCCATAAAATGTCATACTAGAATCTCCTTCACATTCAGTACCGATTCTATTAGATGCAACAACAGGGATAATATTAGCTGCAGCATGACCACACATTACATTTTGCCAATGAGTTTTAGTATCACGAGGTAGGACTGGTTCACTTCCAATCGCAGTAGGATATAATAAAACCTCAGCTCCCATTAATGTAAGGCATCTTGCAGTTTCACTGAACCATTGATCCCAACAAATTCCAATACCAATTTTACAAAATTTAGTATTAAACACCTTAAATCCAGTATCACCAGGAGTAAAATAGAATTTTTCCTCATAGCATTCACCAGTAGGAATATGAGTTTTACGATATAATCCTAAATTATTTCCATCAGCATCAATTACAGTTATAGAATTATAATATGCTACTCCACTTTTCTCAAAAAAAGATAAAGGAATAACTACATTTAATTCAATAGCTAAATCTCTAAAAATCTTATAAAAATTAGACTCTAAAATATTCTCAATTGCTAAATCAAAATATTCATATTTTTCCTTTTGACAAAAATATGGTGTTTGAAAAAGCTCCTGTAATAAAATAACATTAGCTCCCTCTTTAGCACATTTTCTTACCATCTCACAGGCTTTTTTTATATTAGCCTCTATATCCCAGCTAATAGACATTTGAGTTGCTGCAAATTTAACCTTCATATTAATCCTCCATAGGAACTTGCATAGTAACACAATGAATATTGCCACCAGCAAGTAATATTTCTCTACTCTTTATACCATAAACATCCTTATTTGGGTAGTATTTTTTTAAAATATTTAATGCAATTTCATCTTCTTCTACCCCAAATTGAGGAACAAGCACAAATTTATCAGACATATAAAAATTAATATAGGAACCTGCAAGTCTATTATTTTCAGGTCTTTCAATCGCATCACTAATTTCTAACCCTTTTGCTTCTTCACGAGTCATATACAAGGTTTTAGGTACAGGAATATTAACAATTTCAAGCTTTCTTCCCTTACTATCAGTAGCATTACTTAAATAATTATAAGCTTCCATGTAATACTGATATTGAATATCATTTTTATCCTCACAAGAAGCTAAAGCTACTACTCCTGGTGCTAAAAAACAACATACATTATCAACATGCTCATTAGTTTCATCATTATAAATTCCATGAGGAATCCATAAAACCTTATCAATACCTAAAGTATTTTTTAATTCTAATTCAATTTCATCTTTAGTTAAGCTACTATTTCTACCTTTAGATAACAAACAAGCCTCAGTAGTAATTAAACAGCCCTCACCATCAGAATGAATTGAACCACCCTCTAAAATAAAATCCTTTTTAGAAATACTATCACATTTAAAATAATCAATTAAGAATTTACCTAAATTATTATCATCTAAATAATATGGATATAAGCCATCAACACTTCCACCCCAAGCATTAAAGCCATAATCAACAGCCTTAGTATTTTTAGAATTACTCAAAAATAATAAGGTATTATCTCTTGCCCATGAATCATTATATTTACATCTAATAATAAATACATTATTCATGATAAATTGATTACAAACACTATCATCTATAGATAAATCAACAAGTAAATATACATTTTCATACTTACTAATAATACTAACAATTTCTTTAAATACACTTATTGCTGGTACTGCATTTAATCTCCAAGTATCTCTACGATATGGTAATTCAATAATAGTACCCTTATGCTTACCACCCTCAAATGGTAGAGTATATTTATTTTGTAAGCTTAATTGACTCATAATACTCCTCTAAATCCTTCTTATGCTTTTCATATAAATCCCAAGTATCAAAATCAATAACAGATACCTTATCAGGATAATCAGATAAAACAGTTGCATTCTTTCTTTTATAATATTTTATTCTTTCAATAATATCCTTATTAAATACCTCACCTGGAATTATTAAAGGAATTCCTGGAGGATAAATCATAATAGATTCTTTAGAAATCAAACCTAAAGCATCATCTAAATCAACAACCTTTAATGGTGCATGATAAGCAGTTCTTGGTCTAATAATACCAACAGCAAATGGAGAATCATACTTAAATTTAGGATAATTATCATCATCCTTATAAAATCTTTTAGAAATATCCTTTAAGGCATCAATTAGATGATCAATATGCTCCTTTTTAGATCCAATCGCAATAATCGCAAGAAGCGTATATGCCTCAGCTAATTCCATTTGAATTTGGTATTCATCCTTTAATAAATTATAAGCCTCAAAACCATTTAAATTAATATGTGACAACTCAATAACAAGCTTAGTATCATCATAATCATATACACCCTTAGCTAAAAAATAATCCCTTCCATGAGCTTTAAAACCTGGTATTCTATTAATTTCTTTTCTTGCATAATTTGTCAAATTAACAATATCATTCATTACTGTTTGTCCATTGATAGCCATATATTTTCTAGCTGCATCTAAACTTGCAAGCAATAATGTAGATGGAGATGTAGTATTAATAATTGCTAAAGTTTTAGAAATATCATAATGACTTATTAAATTTCCCTTTCTTAATAGTGCTGATGATTGAGTCAAAGACCCAGCAGTCTTATGTAAAGATACAGCTGATAAATCAGCACCACACTTTATCGCACTCAAAGGGCCATAATGATTAAATCCAAAATGAGCACCATGTGCTTCATCAACTAAAACTACCATACCTCTTTTATGAGCCTCATCTACTAATCTTTTCAAATCTAATACAGCACCAAAATAAGTAGGATTAATAACAAAAATAGCTCTAGCATTAGGATGGTTATCCATTGCCTCAATATAAGCCTCAATTGAAGGCTGGTTGGCAATCTCTAAATTATAATCATAATCAGGCTTAATAAATATAGGTCTCGCACCAGATAAAACCAGTCCATTAATTGCACTTTTATGACAATTTCTTGGCATTATTATTTCCTGATGAGCTGAACAAGTAGCCATAATCATAGCTAAAATACCAGCACTTGTACCATTAATCAAAAAGAATGCCTCATCTGCCTCATACGCACTAGCTAGTAGCTCCTGTGCCTCACAAATTACCCCATTTGGATGATTCAAATTATCTAATCCCCTTGGAGCATTAACATCACATTTAAAGGCCATTTCTCCAATATAATCTTTAAAATCATTATCAACATTACCCATGTGATGTCCTGGTACATCAAATGGTGAAACATCTTCTTTTATATATTTTTTTAAGGCATCTAAATAAGGTGTTTTATTTTGATCTAACTTCTTATTTTCCATAATTCACTCCTAAAAAAAAGATATGAAATAATAATAAAAATTATTATCTCATATCAATCATTACTCCATTGTAACTACTACATATGATCTTTACAAACATTACAAAATAATTATATATTATATTTTAAAAATATCAATTATTTTTTTTAGAAATTGATTTTTTTGCATTAACAATACTAACAATATTTTTGGCTTCTAAATTACTAATTTGATTCTTAGGAAAATATACTAATTCACTATTATTATAAATTAAAATAATATAATCCTTTAAATCATATATATTTAATATATTATATGCCTTAACACTAGTAATTTCATCAATGCTAAAAATATCTCCAGAAACATCATTTCCTTCAAATTCATAAGAAATAATATCATCTTCATTATTATAGCTTAAGCAAGCCTTATAATATTTATACTCCTTATAAAGAAAATATCCATATAATAATAATCCACTTGCACTAAATAAATAACCTAAATAAATTTGATAATTACCATCATTACTAGCTAAAATAATATAAACTATACCAATAACAATAATTGCAATATCAATAATAGTATTAATGATAAAATTTCTTAATCTAGATTTTTTTATAACATTCTTTAAATCCTTTTCTTTATATTTAAATTGAACCTTCATAAACAACCTCACAATTATATGAAAGTATTATACCACATAAATTATTAAATTAATTATTTTTTATTAAATTTTTATTCTTTGAATATTCAATAAATGCCATTAAAAATGGTCCTACTCCTTTAGCATCATCACTACCAACATTTTCAGCTAAATAATAGGCTATACTTCCATCTCGATATAATTTATTTTCAGGTCCTAATCCTGCAGTAATACAAATATTATTTAAGCTTCCATTTTTAAAACTATAATCATAAATTCCTTCAAAAATATCTAAACCAATATTCAAATATTTATCATCAAGATAACCTAAGCTAGCTCCCTTAATTAATGTATAGGCAATCATTGAAGAGCCTGATGACTCTAAATAATTCTTTACATAACTAGAATAATAATAATTTTTATTATTTAATCCCTCAAAATAACTATAATCAACATAATAAATAGTATTACCCTTATCTATTAATTGATAAAATAATTTAGTATTATTTTCTTGATAATCTAATAACCCTTTAATAGCTTCTTCTAATAAATTGATTAAATAATCTTTATTATCTCCATTAGGATAATATTCTAATACATCTACTAAAGATACAATATACCATCCATTACTACGCAACCAAAAATTACTACTATTACCAGTTGTTTTATCACTCCAAAAAATACTCTTTGTAGTATCATTTCCATGATAATATAGCTTCTTAGCTTCATCATACATATGATTTCTAATATATTCATATTGTTCTTTAATTAAATTAAATAAATCATTTCTATTATTTAATTTAGCATATCTTGCTAAAAATGGAACATACATATACATACCATCAAGCCATATTTGATTATTATATATAGCTTTATGACTAAAATTATTACAGCCTTCTGCTTTAGGCATTTCCATTAAAGAATTATAAGTATTATTAATAGCATTTAAATATCTAATATCCTTTGTCATTTCATAAGCATCAAATAATATTCTACTCTCACAAACACTATCTAATTCTTTAGAATTATAAGCCAAATCATTAGTTCTAGGATCAATAAATTCACCATTTTCATTGATGTAATAGTCGATATAATTTAGATAAAAATCTTTATATTTATTATTATTTGTTTCATAAAATAAATTAATAATTGAATTCAAAAATACTCCATCAATGTAATTCCATTTTCCTTTAAAACTTTCTTTATTCCAGCTTGGAATATAAGAATCAGTAGAATTCATTAATTCATCGATATATGTATTTAATGTATTATAAATAATATCACTATCTATACTATTTCTTATATAACTAAAATCATATTCTAAATTAGCATATAAATTTAACTCACTAGTTATTCTATTATTAATATCATATTTATACTTATATTCTTTATCTAAATAATATCCTTCTATACTCATTGTTTCATTATTAACAGTATATTTATTAGATAAGTTTTGATTAGCTAAAGTATCATTTTCCTTAATTTGATATTTTTGAATACGATTACCGTAATTAATAGAAACATTATAAAAATTCTCAATAAAATTTACAATAAATTCATTTCTTTGACCTAAATATTCTACTTCAAATTTACATAATCCTTCTTGAATGTTACCTAATCTATTAATATTTAATTCTTCATAATTAATTAAATTATCATTATTATATACTCTTACATAATTACTAAAATTATAATTATCATTATAATCATTTATATTTATAGTTATATCATCAATATCAAATCTAATAATATTGGTTGTAGAATTATCTATATTACTTACATTATTACATGAAAATAATAAAAATGATAAAATTATTAAAATTAAGCTAATTATTTTTTTCATAAGCCACCTCATTAGCCTAATTTTATCAAATTATTTATTTATAAACAATATCATAAATAATTTTTAATAAACTCAATTACGCCTTGATATATAGCATCACATAAAATATATTGATATTCACTAGTTAATAGCTTATTTTTCTCTTCTTCATTAGTAATAAACCCGGGTTTTCGACAGTTGTCTATACTAATAATGAACCATAATTAGGGTTTTATATA
>CAMEJG010000028.1 GCA_945919465.1 uncultured Anaeroplasma sp.
CATTTATAGCTAACAGGAATCCATTTAGGTATAAGGGATATTATTATGATAATGAAACTCAGCTTTATTGGGTATCCTCACGTTACTATTCGCCTGAATTATGTAGATGGATTTCGCCGGATTCAATCGAATATTTAGATCCTCAAAGTATCAATGGATTAAACTTATATGCGTACTGCGGAAATGATCCAATCAACAAGTATGATCCTACAGGGCACTTTGGAATTTGGGCTTTAGTTGCAATTACTACGGCTTCTATGTTAATAGGAGGAACAGCACAATTAGTATCAAATGCTATGGCTGGTAAAACTGGTAGTGAATTATGGAGAGGAGTTGCTGGAGCCGCCGTTGGAGCTGGAGTTAATGCTTTGGCGCTATGTTTAGCTATGCCAACAGGAGGAGCATCGTTATTTATTGCAGCGGGAGCTAGTGCTATTGCTCAAACAGGTGTTGATACACTAGAAACAGTTATTAGAGGTGAAGAAGTTGATTTTGGTCAAACATTTATTGATTTAGGATTAAACTTTGTAACTACATTAGCTGGTAACTATTTAGGTGGTAAGATGATTCCTACTAATAGAGGATGGATTCAAACACAAAGATTCTGGAGTGTATTTACTAGACCTTATGGTCAAAAAATCTTATTGCAAACTGCAATTGGTGCAGGTTTATCTGGAATTGTCAATTTTATAAGAAAAAATGATTGGAGTAAATATAAACCTATCATTCCAATGCCAGTTCTTCCATTATATCCATTATTTTAAAGGAAAATAGAAATATGAATATTCAAGAAAAACTCATTCAAAATTATCCCTTAATTAATAAAGTTGATTCTGAATTAAATTGTTATGTATTAGATAAAAAGAGATACTTAGTATTTTGGGATGAATTAATTAAAAAAGATTCAACAGAAGAAGTATTAAAGTATTTAGAAGAAAAAACTAAAAATACAAATTTCACAGAGTTCAAAACATTAATTGTGGTTGGTAAAACGAAAGAAAAATTTAAAAAAGTTGATTTACTTTATTTTAATAATGTTAATACGTTTGTAGTATTTTACTTAATTAATGAAGAAACCAACGAAGTATATATGAATGATTCTTGGATTTCAGCTTTAGGATTAAATTATAAAAAATATGTTAGAAAGATAAATGAAATTTTAAATAAGTAGCAAATTGCTTTCACAAGCAAAACTAGGCAAGCCTATCCAAATAGGTAAAGCTTGCCTTTATAAATTTAATATTATTTATTATTAATTAGGGAGTATAAGTATGGGAGAAAATGTAGCTAGATCTTTGCAAGAGTATTTAGATATTTTGGATAATATCGTTAACTCAATAAAGAATAGAACAAATGATAGTGATAGTAAAAAAGAAAACAGGAGTATTTTGTTTTATAGAGGACATTCCGATGTCAATTATGAATTAGTTCCTAGTTTATTGTTAATCAGCATTTTTATTTACTAAATATAATAATATAAATAATCAAAATAAAATAGGGAGTAGCCTAAAATAATTTGACTAAATTTAAATCAAATTGTTAAGGTTACTCCCTTTTGATAATAAAAATCTTAATCATGAAAAACAAGTTTTCCCATAAGAGAATATGAAAATCATTTTATATAATGTTAATTGTTAATTAAATAATAAAATTATTATTTTAAATAAAATATATTGCTATTTTGAAACAAAAGATTGCTTAGTGATAGGTATAGAAATTATTAGTTGTTAGAATTAATATATTTCTAATTTTATAAAATACTCTTTAATCTATTTAAATCTAAAATAGTATATAGCTTATTTTTATTCGCAATAATACCTTCATTTATAAGCTTAGATAATTCGTTTGAAAGACTTGGTCTTTCTACATTAATGTAATCAGCAAGCTCAGTTTTAGTATATGGAATAACAAAGGTTAATTCATGCTTAGCTTCATATACAGAATATAAATAATATGCCAATCTTTCTCTAATAGTTTTATAAGCAAGAAGCTTTATATGATCATTTAATTCAATAGAAGAATTAGATATAGCCTCTAATATATTAGATAAAATAACTTTAGATTTAAGCATAAGCTTATATAAATCTTCTTTAGTAATTAATTCAATAGTTACTAAAGATTCAGCGTAAAAAGATGCTTTATAAAATGGATTAGAAGAAAATATTAAATTTAATCCTATACAATCATTTTGTTCTAGAGTTCTAATTATCTTTCCATGTCCATCAGAATAATATTTTATTGCATTAATTTTTCCTCTTCTTACAATCGCAATAGAATTACATAATCCTTCCTCTTCTAAGATACATTCTCCTCTAAAATATTCCTTTTTAATTACATTAATATCTTTTAATAATTCTTTTTTTTCAAAATCATTGATATTATAAAATAAATTCATAAAAATTATAAAAAGAGGCAGCTTATAAAACTGCCTTTTCATCCTCCTTAATTCGCTCTTTTGCAATAGCTAGCATAAGCTTAATTCTATTTTCCTGATTAACCTTAGTAGCAGAAGGGTCATAATCAATAGCTACAATATTTGCTTCCTTATGTAAGGATTTGATTTTCTTCATTACTCCTTTTCCACAAATATGGTTAGGCAAGCATCCAAATGGTTGTGCACAAATAATATTTTCATATCCAATTTCAACTAATTCCATCATTTCAGCTGTAAGTAACCAACCCTCACCCATTTTAGTACCATGATCTAATACTCCTTCAGATAAATCCTTAGTAGAAGAGAAGTATTTCATTGGAGTAAAACCTGCATTTTTAATACCTTCAATCATTAATTTTTCTCTTCTTCTAAAATACCAAATTAATAATCTATTTAACAATGCAGCTTTTTTACTTCTACCATATATTTCATGATCATATATTCCGTTATAGAAGCAATATAGCATAAAACCATATACTCCAGGAACCATAACCTCAGCATCCTGACTAACCAAGAAATCCTCTAAATGATTATTTCCAAGTTGGGCATATTTAATATATATTTCTCCAACTACACCAACCTTAGGTTTTTTATGAGATAAATCCATCTTCAAATTAGCAAAATCTAAAGCCATTTCTTTTATGTTTTTCTTTATATCCCTATATGATGTACCTTTTTTATTATCAAATTGATTTAAAAGCTTATTTGTCCATTCATTTGCTAGCTTATCACTAGAACCCTTTTCAATTTCATAGGATCTAGTCTTATTATGTAAATACATAATTACATCGCCATAGGTTAATGCAGCGATTACCTTCTTAACTAAAGGATAAGTAATTTCAACAGTACTATCCTTTTCAAGTCTAGACATATTTAAAGATAAAACAGGAATAAATCCATAACCTGCCTTTACTAAGGCTTTTCTTAATAAATGAATATAATTTGATGCTCTACAGCCACCACCAGTTTGAGTAATAACTAAAACAATTTTATCTAAATCATTTCTATGATTTAAATTATCAATCATTTGACCAATAACTAATAATGCAGGATAACAAGTATCATTATGTACATATTTTAGACCCTCACTAATTACCTCGGGTCCTTCATTTCTCATAACCTCTACCTTATAACCACATTGTTTTAATACTCCTTCAAACAAAGGCATATGATATTCAAGCATTGAGGGAACTAAAAGAGTATGAGTCTCTTTCATTTTTCTACTATATTTAGGATAATCTAGTAATGGATCTTTAACTTCATTATTCTCCATCATTAACCTCCTTTTGTTTAAGTGCTGCAAATAAGCTTCTTAATCTTATTTTTACAGCTCCTAAATTTGTTATTTCATCTATTTTTATTTGAGTATATATCTTATTATTTCTTTCTAATATAGATTTACATTCATCAGTAGTAACTGCATCAAGTCCACAGCCAAAGGAAACTAATTGAACTAAATTCATATCCTTATTATGTATACAATATTTTGCAGCACTATATAATCTAGAATGATATGTCCATTGATTTAATACTCCGACTGGGAATTTTTCATTCAAATGAGAAATAGCCTCCTCACTAATAACAGTAGCGCCCATTTCAGAAATTAATTTATCGATTCCATGATTAACCTGAGGATCCTGATGATATGGACGTCCTGCAAGAACAATAATTTCTTGATTTTTATTTCTTGCATCAAGAATATATTCATTACCCTTAGCTCTAATATCAGTTAAATAATTATCATATTCTATATATGCTAAATCTACAGCATTTTTAATATCCTTACTTTTTAATTTAGGGAAATATTTCTTTAAAATGATTATGATATGTTCTTTAAATTTTTCTTTATTATCTAATGCCATAAAATCACTAATGAATGTTACATTATTGATTTTGCCTACATTATTTAATATATTTTGAGGATAATAAGCTACAATAGGACAATTATAATGATTATCTCCTAATCCTTCATCAATATTATAGCTCATACATGGATAAAATATAGTTTTATATCCATCATTAATTAATTTTTCAATATGTCCATGAGCTAGCTTAGCAGGATAACAAACAGTATCAGAAGGTATTGTATGTTGGCCTAATGAATAGATTTTCTCATTAGAAAAGCCTGAATTAATAACCTTAAAATCTAATGAAGTAAAGAAAGTATACCAAAATGGGAAAAGCTCATACATATTTAATACTAATGGAATTGCTATTTCTCCATTTTTGGCATTCTCTTTAGGTTTATAGCTCATTAATTTTTCTCTAATATATTCATATAGATTATTACCTTTTATTTTCTTTAAATTACCTAAAGGCTTTTCACATTTGTTACCACTTATAAATTTATTTGGATTATTTTTAAATGTATTAATTGTTAATAAGCAATGATTATTACAACCTTGACATTGAATGTTTTTAACAGTATGTAAGAAATCTTTTAATTCCTCTTTAGTAATTGTAGTAGTATTGTTTATTTTTAATGATTTAGCATATAATGCGGCACCATAGGCACCCATTAATCCAGCAATATTAGGACATACAACCTCTAAGTCTAATTCTCTTTCAAAGGCACGAAGTACAGCCTTATTTAAGAAAGTACCTCCTTGTACTACAATATGCTCTCCTAAAGCTTTTTTATTTGTAGCACGAATAACCTTATATAATGCATTTTTTACAACAGAAATAGATAATCCTGCCGAAATGTTATCAATAGTAGCTCCATCCTTTTGAGCCTGCTTAACACTCGAATTCATAAATACAGTACATCTACTTCCTAAATCAACTGGCTTTTTAGCCATTAAACCTAATTCAGCAAAATCCTTAATATCATAACCTAAGGCATTTGCGAAGGTTTGTAAAAAAGAACCACATCCAGAAGAACAAGCCTCATTTAAAAATATATTTGAAATAACATTATTTTCAATCTTAAAGCATTTGATATCTTGTCCACCTATATCTATGATAAAATCCACATTAGGCATAAATTTTTTAGCAGCAGTAAAATGAGCCATAGTTTCTACTAAACCACCATCAAGCTTAAAGGCATTTTTTACTAATTCCTCTCCATATCCTGTAGAAGCAGAAGCTTTAATCTTTAAATTAGGATATTTATCATATAATTCTGTAAATATTCTTTTAACTACATTAACAGGATTACCTTTATTAGGCTCATAATCCTCAAATCTAATATTTCCTTCTTCATCAATTAATACAAATTTTAAAGTTGTAGAACCAGAATCAATACCTAAATATAAATTTCCTTCATAATTATCTAAAGGAAGAGTATCGACTCTTGCTTTATTATGTCTTTCAATGAATTTATTATAATCCTCTTCATCCTTAAATAATGGAGAATTATATTGATATGTAGCTTTATTACTAAAGGCTATCATATTATTAATAGCATTATTAATATTTATAGTTTCTTTAGCACATAATGCAGCACCAATAGAAACATAATATAATGAATTATCTGGACAAATACCATTAGTATTTAATACCTTATCAAAGGCATTTTTTAATTCAGATAAAAAGGTTAAAGGACCACCTAAATAAGCAACATTACCCTCAATTTCTCTACCCTGTGCAAGTCCTCCAATAGTTTGATTAACAACAGCGTAAAAGATAGATGCAGCAATATCAGACTTAGAAGCACCTTGATTTAATAATGGCTGAATATCACTTTTTGCAAATACTCCACAGCGAGAGGCAATTGAATATAGCTTTTGATGATCTTTAGCTAGTCCATTTATTTCTGTAATATCTACATTAAGTAATGTAGCCATTTGATCAATAAACGCACCAGTACCACCAGCACAAGAACCATTCATTCTTACTTCCATACCATCTGTTAGAAATAATATTTTTGCATCCTCTCCACCAAGCTCAATAATACAGTCAGTACCAGGAATTAGTTTTTCTGCAGCTACTCTAGTAGCGTAAACCTCTTGTACAAATGGAATATTAGCTCCTTCAGCTATACCCATTCCAGCAGAACCAGATATTGCAAGCTTTATTTCATTTGAAATAATATTATTACTACTTAATTCTTTAAGCTTTTCAATAATATTATCATTTATATGAGAATAATGTCTTTTATAATCTTTATATATAATTTTATCATTTTCATCTAATACAACACATTTAATTGTTGTAGAACCAACGTCTAGTCCAACTCTTAACATCTTATACCTCCAGGTCATTAATTAGACCTTCATTTTATTATAATATTTATATATTTGAAAGTCAAAAATAAATAACAAAATCACATAAACTTACATAATTAAATATTATGAAGCAGTTTCATACTTTTAAAAATAAAAATGTGTGTTAAAATATATTTATAAGAATTTGGTGGTGAAATAATGGAGAAGAAGAATCAATTAAAAGCTTGGCTTTATTTACTTCCAGCAATTATACTTTTAGGAGTATTTATGCTTTACCCATTAATTGATGTTTTTATTTATTCATTTGAAGAAAATTTTACAACTATTTCTCAAACCTATACTGGTATTGGATTTGAAAACTATTCTCATGTTGTAAAGGATTCTTTTTTTAGACAAGCTGTATTTAATACCTTTGTTATTGTATTTATAACTGTTCCTTTATCAACAGCTATTGCATTATTAATTTCAATGGGATTAAATAGCATTAAACCATTAAGAAAGTTATTTGAAACAATCTTTTTTACTCCTTATGTAACTAATACTTTAGCTGTAGGCTTAGTATTTGTTATTATGTTTCAAAAAACTGATTCTAATATTGGTTTAATAAATACCTTTTTAGGTTGGTTTGGAATTAATCCAATTTCATGGATTGATGAAAATGCTACTTATTTAGCAAAGCTATTTGTATTATGCTTTTATGTAATATGGACAGTAATGCCATTTAAAATATTAATATTAGTAGGAGCATTACAATCTGTAAATAAAAACTATTATGATGCTGCAAAAATTGATGGAGCCTCTACATTTAGAAGATTCAGAAAAATTACATTACCTTTAATTTCGCCAACAATTTCATATTTAGTTATTACAGGCTTTATAGGAGCTTTTAAAGAATATAATAATGCAGTAGCAATATTTGGTAGTAACAATCTTAATGATTTAGAGATGAATACTATTGTAGGATATATTTATTCTGAATTATATGATACTACAGGTGGTTATTATGGTTATGCAGCCTCTGCAGCTATTATTCTATTTGCGATTGTATTAACTATTACAATTATTAATTTATTTGTAAGCAAAAAACGTGTTCATTATTAGGAGGCTATTATGGATAAGACAACTAATAAAGAAAAAATATCATATAAATTTATAATAAAAGAAATAATTGTTTATGTCTTATTAGGAATATGGGCATTAATAGTTTTATTACCTTTTTATTGGATGATTATGACCTCATTTAAAACTAATGCCTCCTATAATGCAGAAATGACTCCTCAATTTATTCCTTTATCACCAACATTTGATAATTATGCAATAGCTTGGACTGCTGTACCTCTTGCAAGATATATGCTAAATACTGTAGTTTTTTCTATAACTACTACATTTTTAATGATTATTGTTTCGATTTTAGCTGCTTTTGCTTTTGCTAGATTAGAATTTAAAGGAAAGAATTTATTATTTACAATTTTCTTATCAATGATGATGATTCCTAATGAATTAATAATATTAACAAATTATGTTACTATTACTAATGCAGGATTAAGAGATACCTTTACAGGTTTAATTTTACCTTCTGTTTTATCAATCTTTTATATTTATTTATTGAGACAAAACTTTATGCAGGTACCTGATGCTACATACTATGCAGCAAAGGTAGATGGCTTAAGTGATAGACAATATTTAATGAAGGTATTAATACCTTTATCTAAACCAACAATAGTATCAATAATAATCTTAAAATTAATTGAATGCTGGAATAGTTATGTATGGCCAAGATTAATTACTAGAACAGATTCTAATAGCTTAGTAAGCTTAGGTATTGAAACTATTAGATCTACACTTGGTGGTGGACAACCAAATTATCCTGCAATGATGGCAGCAGTAGTATGTGTTTCATTACCATTATTAATTATTTTCTTAATTTTCAGACGTCAAATAATGTCAGGAGTATTAAGAACTGGTACGAAGGGATGATTTTATGAGATTAAAAAAAATATTATTAGGATTATCAATGTGTGTTGGAATTGTAGCTTTAGCTTCTTGCCATGGAACTTATAGACCAATTGAAAGTAGTACAAGTATTTCTAATACTTCAAATGTCAATTCAAATACAGGAACAACCTCTGGTATTGTTATTTCTCCTGAGGATTTAAGAGAAATAGGAATTGATGAAAATAAAGAATATAATTTAGAATTTTGGGCTAAAAATGATAGTGATGTTACTCAACAAAATGTTTATAAGGAAGCAGTTGAAAGTTTTAATGAGTATTATCCCAATATTCATATTACAATAAGAAATTATTCTGATTATGTTAGTATCTTTAATGATGTAACCAATAATGTAGCTACAAATACTACACCAAATATTTGTATTGCATATCCAGATCATGTAGCTACTTATTTAGATGGAGATTTAGTTCAACCTCTTGAACAATTTATTTATGATGAGGATTATGGTTTAGGAGGAAGTAAGGTTAAATATGAATCTATTAATAAAGAAGATATTGTTGAAAAGTTTTACAAAGAAGGAGTAATTAATAATAAAACTTATTTATTACCATTTATGAGATCTACTGAAGCTTTATATATTAATAAAAATTATGTTGAAAGCTTAGGCTTTACAATTCCTGATATGGTTAGCTGGGATTGGATTTGGGAAGTAGCTCAAAAGGGTCGTGATGAAAGAACGGATACTAGTTTCTATCCATTTATTTATAAATCAACTGATAATATGTTTATACAGCTATGTAAGCAATATGGTTATGATTTTACAAATGATAGAGGAGAAAATTTATTTTTTAGTAATGATGTAGCTAATATGTTATTAAATATAGCTGATAAATATAATAAAAAATTATTTTCAACATTTAAAAAGGTTAGCTATCCTGGAAATCATATGAATGTTGGTAATTGTATATTCGCAGTAGATTCTACAGCTGGTTCAACTTGGATTGGATCAAATTGTCCAAATGTAGATTCCTCTTCTAATACTTCATATCAGTATGAAACTGTAGTAAGAACTATTCCTCAGGTAGATGTAAATAATCCCATTATGATTTCTCAAGGGCCTTCTGTATGTGTTTTTAAAAAGACTGATGATGATGTTGTTACTGCATCATGGTTATTCGCTCAATATTTATTAAATAAAGAAACTCAGCTTGCTTATTGTAAAACTGAAGGCTATTCTCCAGTATTAAATAGTATTATTGAAAGTGATGAATATAAAAACTATTTATCTGATGAAACAGAATATTCAGTTAAAAGAGCAGCAACAAAGCTTGTATCTGATAATAGAGATAAAACCTTTATTACAAGTGTATTTAATGGTTCTACAAAATCAAGAGAAGCAGCTGGATATTTAATTGAAGCTATGTCAGCAGCAAAATATCAAACAGTTGAAGGAATTAATAATTTATATGACAGAGCTAAAAATCTATATAAAATTAATTAATTTATTTAGGTAAAAGGCTTTCTTTAAAAAATAATTGAAAATTAATATTGATAAATATATAATTTAAGTAGCATAAAAATGCAAAAAACAAAAAAGAAGGATGAGAAAAATGAAGAGAAAAGGTTTATTAACATTAATGTTTGGAGCTTTAGCTATTTCTGCATTAGCTTCTTGTGGACAAACTGAACCTACAAGTATACCAAGTACAACAACAGGTACAGTTACAACAACCCCAAGCACAAGTGCACCTACAAGTACACCAAGTACAACAACAGGTACAGTTACAACAACCCCAAGCACAAGTGCACCTACAAGTACACCAAGTACAACAACAGGTACAGCTACTACTCCAGAAGTAAAGGTATTATCTTATACTGAATATATGGCTGCTGAAATGAACACTGAGGTTACTATTGAGGCTTATGTTCAAGCAAAGCAATCATGGTGGAGCAATAAAGCTACATTATATTTAGCTGATGAAGATGGTGCATATTTCGTATATGAATTACCTATTTCAGAAGAAGATTATAATAAGCTTACTGAAGGTACAAAGATTCGCGTTACTGGTGTAAAAGGCGAATGGAGTGGCGAAATTGAAATTATGGGTAGTCAAGCTGGCTCTGAGGGTACATTTACTATTCTTGATGTAAATCCTTATGTATCTACTGCAAAGGAATTAAGCTTATCTGCTGATTTAACTAGTTATCAAAATCAAAGAGTAACATTTAAGAATTTAACAGTAGTAGCACAAGATGATGGTGTATCTGCTTTCTATTATAAGTGGAATAATAGTGGTGCTGCAGGACAAAATCATGATTTATATTTTAATGTAACTGATGGTAAAACTACATATTCTTTCACAGTTGAATCATATTTAACAGCAGAGGGTACTGATGTTTATACTGCTGTAACTAATCTTAAGGTTGGAGATGTTATTAATCTAGAAGGTTTCTTATACTGGTATAATGCACCTCAATTACATACTACAAAATTAGAAGTTGTTTCTACAGCTTTATCATATGCTGAATATATGGCTGCTGAAATGAACACTGAGGTTACTATTGATGGTTATGTTCAAGCAAAGCAATCATGGTGGAGCAATAAAGCTACATTATATTTAGCTGATGAAGATGGTGCATATTTCGTATATGAATTACCTATTTCAGAAGAAGATTATAATAAGCTTACTGAAGGTACAAAGATTCGCGTTACTGGTGTAAAAGGCGAATGGAGTGGCGAAATTGAAATTATGGGTAGTCAAGCTGGCTCTGAGGGTACATTTACTATTCTTGATGTAAATCCTTATGTATCTACTGCAAAGGAATTAAGCTTATCTGCTGATTTAACTAGTTATCAAAATCAAAGAGTAACATTTAAGAATTTAACAGTAGTAGCACAAGATGATGGTGTATCTGCTTTCTATTATAAGTGGAATAATAGTGGTGCTGCAGGACAAAATCATGATTTATATTTTAATGTAACTGATGGTAAAACTACATATTCTTTCACAGTTGAATCATATTTAACAGCAGAGGGTACTGATGTTTATACTGCTGTAACTAATCTTAAGGTTGGAGATGTTATTAATCTAGAAGGTTTCTTATACTGGTATAATGCACCTCAATTACATACTACAAAATTAGAAGTTGTTACACCTGCTTCTACAAACTAAAATTATCTTATTTAGCTAGTTCATTATTGAGCTAGCTTTTTTTCTTTGGAAAATTCTAAAAAAAAATTTTGAAATAGTTATCAAATTAAAAGAAATTAATTTTTTTCTTGCTTAAAGTCTATTAATGTGTTATGATAATATAGCGTTCATATGAACGTCCTTGCCTAGTTCGACTATACTAGGCCAAAAGTCCATAAGGAGGTTTTTATAGATGAAGAAGTATGAGGTAATGTATATTCTACGTTCCAATCTAGACGCTGAATCAGTTAAAGCAGAGGTAGAGGCTCAAAAGGCTATTTTCACTTCAAATGATTCAAAGGTTTTAGAATGTAAGGAATGGGGCTTCAGAGAATTAGCTTACGAAATCGATCATAATAAGAAAGGTTATTATGTATGGATGTTAGTTGAAGCTACAAAAGAAGCTGTTAATGAATTTGATCGTCTTGCTAGAATTAGTGAGAAGTTAATTCGCCACATCGTTGTTGTAGCTGGTAAGTAATTCCTAGGAGGCTTATTATGAATAAGGTACTTTTAACAGGAAGAATAACAAAGGATCCAGAGATTCGTTATACTCAAACTGGTATGTCAAGCTTAAGATTTTCTGTTGCAGTAGATAGAAATATTGCTAGAGATGCAAATGGTAATAGACAAGCAGATTTTATAAACTGTGTTGCTTTTTCCCAACAAGCAGATTTTATGTCTCGTTATGTTCATAAGGGAAATATGCTTTGTATTGAAGGAAGACTTCAAACAGGTCAATATCAAAATCAGCAGGGTCAAACAGTTTATACTACTGATGTAGTAGTAGAGCGTGTTGAAAACTTAACACCTAGAACTGATAATCAACAGCCATCTATGCAGCCACAGCAACAAAGCTATCAACAAAATGCATATCAAGGATATAACAATCCAACCTATGGTCAACCAAGACAACAACAACCACAACCATCATATCAAGCACCACAAAATGATGCTCCTGGAAGCTTCGATGTAGGTGTTAGTGATGATGATTTACCATTCTAATTATATAAGGAGGAACGACAATGCAACAAAATAGAAGAAATGATCGTGATGGTCAACGTCGTGGTCGTAAAAAAGTTTGCTATTTTACTCAAAATCATATTGAGCACATTGATTTTAAAGATGTTGATTTATTAAGAAAGTATGTAACTGATAGAGGCAAGATTTTACCTCGTCGTGCTACTGGTACATCTGCTAAATATCAAAGAAAGCTTGCTATCGCTATTAAGCGTGCTCGTCATATGGCTTTATTACCATTCGTTAAGGATTAATTTGAGCTTAGCAAATAAATATTAATATAAATTGATCTTACAGAAATGTAAGGTCTTTTTTTATATGTGAGTTTTCTTACTTGTTTACTTATACGCGTAAATTTAAGGATACTAATAAAAAGTGTGAATTTTATTGGTTTATATCAAAATTATGATATAATAATGATAGGAGATGATGATTATGCAGAATATTAGACCATCGTCAGAACTAAGAAATAAATATAATGAAATATCTACTTTATGTAAAGAAACAAGAGAACCAGTTTATATTACAGTAAATGGTCGTGGAGATACAGTTATTCTTAGTATAGAACAGTTTAATCAAATTCAGGCTGAACTTAAGCTATTAAAAATGCTATCAGAAGCTGAAGACGATGTTAGAAATGGAAGAGTTGCTCCAGTGGAAGATACATTTAATGATATTAGAAAGAAGCTTGACCTATAATGAGTTATTCTATTAAGAGAACTGATAAGTTTAACGATCAGCTTATAGATATTATTTTATATATTAATGAATCTTTTTCAAAAAAAGAAGCTGTTGAATATTTAAATTATATTGAATTACAAATAAATTTACTAAAAGATTATCTTAAAATAGGAATTGTCCCTAGATATCAAGCAATAGCTAAACAAGGATATAGAGCCCTTATATGTAAACAAAATATTATTTTTTATAAAGTTTCAGATGAAAAACAAGAAATTATCTTAGAAATTATAGTTTCTGCAAAGAGAAATTATCTGAATTTAATTTAGACAAATATTGATATTGGATATTTAGATATATGATGAAGTGTCTAATACTCTTAAACTTGAAAGAGGCTGTCTTAAGTTAACGTTGGCTATTTTTCTATTTCATTCGTGAACTATCGAACCACGCATTAGACACTTATTGACTAGTGATAATAGTTGCTAGCGAAGAAGTAACAAAAATATTAGCAAATAATATAGAGGATCTTACAACAGGTAGGGTTCTTTTTTTTGCGTTCATATGATTAGCACAAATACTTGTTTTCTTGTTATAATGATAAGAGAGGTATATTCTCCACTTATAATCTTTTTTGAATATTTTTACTTTAATTTTATAATTTAAGGACGATAAATAATACTATCATAATTTCCGTTTTTGTTGAATAATATTCATATTTTTGCTATAATAAAATGGATGTTTCCCATTAATCTAATAAGGAGGTTTTAATGTGAAGAAAAGAATACTTTATATAACCTTTTTCATTTGCTTAGTTATATTAGCACTTTCTTGTGTTTTTTGTTATAGAGCTGCTAATTTTTTCTTTAATGATGTTTCAAATGAGAACTATAAAATATATTTTATAGGAACATTTTTAATGGTTTTTGTATTTCTAGTTACAGAAATCATTCTTATTGCATTTTTAAGTCTTAATAATAGTAAAGTTAAAATTCAAGATTTAAATGTTAGATTAAAGAAATGGACAGAAATATCATATCATATTAATAAAGCTGGAGATGAAGTATTTAATAGTTTACCAATTGGTATATTAATTTATGATAATGACTATATGTCTTCTTGGGCTAATCATTATGCTGATGAAATATTTCATATTAAGCTTTCTGACAATCCAATTAGATTAGATAAGCTTATTGATACAATTTATAAAAATGTATTAGAAAAAACAGATAATTTTACAGTTTCTTATGAAAATAAGGATTATGATATTGTACATAATATTAATAATAAAACTTTATATTTCTTTAATGTTACAGAACGTGAGGATTTAAAAAAGCGATATAATGCTAGAGTACTAGCAATTGGTATTATAAGTTTAGATAACCTAGATGATTTCTTAAAAACTCATGACATGCAAGAGCGTGCAGAAATTAGAGGTAGAATTCTTGGTGAAATTTCTAAATATGCAAATAGCTTCAATTGTTATTTACAGGATTTATCAAATGATAAAATGATGATTACTTTTGATAGAGAAAATCTAGATCATATGATTGAGGATAAGTTTTCATTTATTAATAGTATAAGAGATATATCAAATGAAAATCACTTAAAAGCATCAATTTCTATGGGTGTTGCTTGTTGGGATATTGATTCAACTGCTTTAGGTGAATTAGCTCAAAACGCTCTAGATTTAGCTGAAAAGCGTGGTGGAGATCAGATTGTAGTTAATATTGAACAACAAAAGATTCAATTCTTTGGTGGTAATACTAATTCATTAGAAAAGAATACTTTAGTTGAGGCTCGTAGACAAACATTAGCATTTAAAGAAGATATTGAATCTAGTGATAATGTATTAATTATGTGTCATAATTTTGCAGACTGTGATGCGATAGGCTCAATGATTGCAGTATATCATTTAGCATTATCCTCAGGAGTTGATGCAAAAATGATATTTGAGCCTAACAAAGCAGATGTTACAGTAAAAAAGATTTATAATATTATTGAAGAAAATCCTGAATTACTTCAAGCCTTTGTTACTAGTGATAAGGCTCGAGATTTAATAGGTCCAAATACATTATTAATTATTACGGATACTCAATCACCAAAAATGGTTATGTTTCCTGAATTATTACCTTTAATTAAAAAGTATTCAGTAATTGATCATCATAGAGCTGGTGAATTAGGATATGAGGGATACTTAAATTATTATGTTGAAACCTCAGCTTCATCAACAGTTGAGCTTGTTAGTGAAATGTTCATGTTCTATAATTCAAGTATTACTGTGACTCCACTTGAGGCCTCTATAATGCTTTCAGGTATAATTGTAGATACAAACAATTTTACAGTTCGTTCTGGTAATCGTACCTTTGAAGCTGCTGCCACTTTAAAAACAATGGGAGCAGATATGATATTTGTTCGTAAGCTATTACAAGAAAACATTGAAATTGAACGTGTATTAGCTAAGGCATTAATGGGTGTAGAAATATTTGGAAATAAATTTGGTATTGTTTGTTTAGATGATGATATAAAGATTCAGGATAGAACTACTCTTGCAAAAATATCAGATAAGCAATTGACTATTGAAGGTGTTGAAGCATCATTTACAATTGGAAAGATTGATAATGATTTTTATGGTATCTCAGCAAGAAGCTTAGGAGATAGAATTAATGTTCAGTCTATTATGGAAATAATGGGCGGTGGTGGACATTTTAATAGTGCTGCAATGCAGTCAAAAGAAAAGAATTCCTTAGAGCTTAAGGAAGAACTTGAAAAAATTTTAAGACTTGAATATCTTGAGGGAGGAGATGGAATTATGAAGGTTATTTTATTATCAGATGTTAAGGGTAAAGGAAAGAAGGATCAAATCATTGAGGTTTCAAATGGTTATGGTAATTACCTATTAACAAATAAATTAGCTGTTATAGCTAATCCAGAAAATTTAAAGGAATTTGATAAGAGAAAGGCTCAAGAAAAGAAAGAAGCTGAAAATAGAAGAAATCTATTATTAAAGCTTAAGGATGACATTCAGGATAAATCTATTGTTATTGAACTTAAGGTTGGTCCTAATGGAAAGAGCTTTGGTCATATTACAACAAAGCTTATAAGTGAAGAATTTGAGCGTCAAACAGGTATTACTATTGATAAGCAAAAGCTTGAAATACCAGCAGATATCAATTCAGTAGGTATTTTTACAGTTAATGCAAAAATTGATACTGATATAGTAGCTCAATTTACAGTAAAGGTTCAAGAAAAGTAAAAGAGGTGATATCTTGGCAAATACACCAATAGTCCCAAGTGAAATAGAAGCAGAGGTTGCTTTATTAGGCTGTATATTTTTGGATCCTGAATTAATATTTCAGGTGTCTGATATAGTTTCTCGAGATGATTTTTATGACTCTAAAAATAAGATTTTATATAGAGTGATGTTAGATTTATCAAAAGAAGGAAAAGCTATTGATGCAACTACTGTAATTGGTAGATTAAATATGCTTGGTCTTATTGAACAATCAGGTGGAACTGAATATTTAGTTCAAATAGCAAGCTCAGGATATTCTACTGCTAATGTAGAAACATATATTGATTTAATATTAAGTGCATCTATTAGACGTAATGCTATTTCAACTTTAGGAAATTTAGCTCAAAAGGGTTATGATACTACTACCTCATCAGAGGATTATATTGATTTAATTGAAAAACAAGTTTTCGATCTATCAAAAAATAGAAAGGTTGATCAATTTAAGCGTATCTCTACTGTTGCAAAAAATGTATTAGCTAACACTGAAAATAATGCTAAAAGAACTGGAGAAGTAATTGGACTTGATACAGGATTTACTAGTTTAAATATTAAAACTCAAGGTTTTCAAAATGGAGCATTATTAATTCTTGCTGCACGTCCAGCAATGGGTAAATCAGCAATGGCAATGAATTTAGCTGTAAACGTTGCTACAAAAAATAATGGTGGTTTAGCTAGAGTTGCTATATTTTCTCTAGAAATGTCAGCAGAACAGCTAGTAGAACGTATGATTGCTGCTGATAGCTCAATAAAACTAGGTCAAATAAAAAGTGGACATATTCCTAATTCTGATTGGGTTAGATTCCATACAAGCTGTTCTAAGTTATCTCAAATGAATCTATTTTTTGATGATTCATCAGCAATTACAGTATCCTCAATTAGAGCTAAATGTAGAAAGCTTAAGGCTGAAGAGGGATTAGATTTTGTTGTTATAGATTATTTACAATTAATTGAAGGTGATTCATCAACTAAAAATTCATCACAAATGGAAAAAGTATCTAAAATAACAAGAAGCTTAAAACTAATGGCTCGTGAATTAGAAATTCCAGTTTTAGCTTTATCTCAGTTATCACGTGAGGTAGAAAAAAGAGATGAGAAAAAACCAGTTATGTCAGATTTACGTGATTCAGGTTCTATAGAGCAGGATGCTGATATTGTTATGTTTTTATATCGTGATGATTATTATAATCCAGGTTCTGAAAGAAAGGGTGAAGCAGATCTAATCATTGCAAAAAACCGTTCTGGTCAAACATCAGAAGGGTTACCATTTATCTTTACTGGTGAATATCAAAGGTTTAAAGAAAAGAAGGAAGAGGCATAAAAGATGGAAGACCGTTTAAAAGCGATAGAAGCCCGTTATAATGAAATTAATGAGCTTCTAACACAACAAGAGGTAGTTTGTGATATTAAAAGATTAACATCATTATCAAAGGAACAAAGATCCTTAGAAAAGGTTGTTAATTTGTATCATGAAATGCTTAAATTAAAGGATTCAATTCCTGATTTGAAGGAAATGAAAAAATCAGGAGATGCTGAATTAGCTGAAATGGCTGAATTAGAATTGATTGAAGCTCAAGAAAGACTAACAAAGCTAGAAGAAGAAATTAAAATATTATTAATACCCAAAGATCCTAATGATGAAAAGGATGTTATTGTCGAAATTAGAGGAGCTGTTGGTGGTGATGAGGCAAATATTTTTGCTGGTGATTTATTTAGAATGTATAATAAATATGCAGAATCAAAAGGTTGGAAAATAGAAATCTATGATTCCATGCCATCAGAACAAGGAGGCTTCTCTCAGATATCATTCAAGGTTTCTGGTGAGAACGTTTATTCATATTTGAAATTTGAATCTGGAGGACATCGTGTGCAGCGTATTCCTGAAACTGAAGCCAATGGTAGAATTCAAACTTCAATTGCTACAGTACTTGTTATGCCTGAGGCAGAAGAAATTGATTTTAAATTAGAGGAAAAGGATTTAAGAATTGATACTTTCTGTTCATCTGGTCCTGGTGGACAAGGAGTAAATACTACCTATTCAGCAGTAAGAGTAACATATCTTCCTACAGGTGATTATGTTGCTTGCCAAATTTATCGTTCTCAACATGAAAACAAAGCCACAGCTATGAATCTATTACGTACTAGAATTTATGAGCGTATGTTAGAAGAAGAGGCACAAAAGACAGGAGCTACTCGTCAAGCACTAATAGGACATGGAGAAAGATCTGAAAAGATTAGAACCTATAATTATCCTCAAAATAGAGTTACTGATCATAGAATTGGATTTACTATCAATAGATTAGATGCAATAATTGATGGAAAATTAGATTTAGTAATTCAAGAGTTAATAAATGAAGATCAAAAGAAGAAGCTAAATTCTGAACAAGCATAATAAAAAGGCTATCAATCGATAGCCTTTTATTATGCCAATTTTTCATTCAATAATCTTAAGAATATAAATATTAATGCCTTTTCATCATTTTGCCAAATTCTTGAAGTTCTTGACGCACAATAAATAATATATTTTACAGGCTTATTACTCATTTCTTTAAGCATAAGAATTGAATTAATCTTTTTATCTTTAATTATTTCATAATAATTTTGTTGAATTCTTTCTATATTACTTTTATAATTTGCTGATAAAAACTCATTTTCAAATTTAGAATCATCTATTTGAACTTTACCTAATGATTTAAAGGAAGCTCCATCAATTAATTCTTCATTATATATAAAATGTAAATAATCAATTCCAAGATTTTTAATTAAATAATCTACTGCTCTTTTTATAGCAAATTCTAAAGGATTATAATTATCAAAAAAATCTGTTATTTTAGTAATCATTGAGTAAATGTCTTTTTTAGCCATATTAGATATTTTAATATCTTTATGTTTTTCTTCAACCCAAATGATAAAACAATTTCTTCCTTTTGATTTTCCTCTATATAATACTTTATCAGCTTTATCTACCAATTCTTTATAGCTTGAACAATTTGTAGGATAGGAAACACTGCCCATAGTACCAGTTATGAATATTGAATTTCCCATAACTTCTAAATTAACTCTCAATATATTAGAATGATAGATTTCTTTAAAAAGAGAATGTATTTCATTATAATCTACTGATTTAAAATAAATAAAACAGAATTCATCTCCACCAATTCTACCAAATATTCCATTTTCTCCTAAATATTGGATAAAATTTTTACTTATTTCTTTAAGTATTTGATCTCCTACCTCATGTCCATAAACATCATTAATATTTTTAAAATTATCTAAATCCAAATAAACAAATGTAAACTGTTTATTTTCTTCAATTAATGAATTAGTAAAATCTAAAAAATATTTTCTTGATATTGCCTCAGTAAGAGAATCATAAATTTCATCAATATTCTTTATTTCTAATATACCATTAAAATATGAAAATTGTGATAAATATTCTTTTGTATAGGCCATATTATCCTCCTATAAATGTAGCAGTAATTTTGTATAAATTAATTATAAATCTTTTCCTGTTAATAACTTATATGCTTGTAAATACTTTTCAATTGTCTTATCAACAATTTCTTGTGGTAAAGTCCAATTGTGTTCATTAGATAATAACCAATCTCTTGCGAATTGCTTATCAAATGAACTTTGAGCTCTACCTGGGGCATAATCACTAAGTGGCCAGAATCTAGAGCTATCAGGAGTTAGAATCTCATCACCAATAACAATATCACCATTTTCATCTAAACCAAATTCAAATTTAGTATCAGCAATAATAATTCCCTTTGATAATGCATAATCACTACATTTCTTGTATATAGCAATAGTATAATCTTTAATCTTAGTTGCATATTCTAATCCTTTATTAGGATATTTAGCTTCTAAAATTTCCACAGTTTTTTCAAAATTAATATTCTCATCATGATCTCCAATTTCAGCCTTTGTTGAAGGTGTAAAAATTGGTTCAGGAAGCTTATCAGATTCTTTTAATCCTTCAGGAAGCTTTATTCCACATACTTCACCAGTCTTTTGGTAGCTCTTCCAACCAGAACCAGAAATATATCCTCTTACAATACATTCAATTGGAAGCATCTCAAGCTTTTTACACATTATTGTTCTTCCTTCAAATTCATCTTTTTGGAAGAATTTTGGCATATCCTTTAAATCAAAAGATATTACATGATTTTTACATATATCCTTTGTGTAATCAAACCAAAATTTACTAATTTGAGTTAATACAACTCCTTTATTAGTTACAGTATTATTTAAAATAACATCAAAGCAGCTTATACGATCTGAAGCTACTAAAATTAAGCTATCTCCATTATCATATATTTGTCTTACTTTTCCTTCTTTAATTGGATTCATATTTGTACCTCTCATTTAAAATTTCCTTTTTAATTATAATACAAAAAACTTTATATTTACATATTAAATGTAAAAAATAATAAAAAATTTGAGAATATTATATATAAACTATTACATTTTATTAAAGAAACATTATTTAGTATATCACATAAATTTCTTCTAATTATTTCTATACTTTTCAGTTTATTCTTGTAATTATTCTTAAATATAATGCTAGATATAGGGGATACAGAATGAAATTGCTTGATTATGATTATGATTGTAAACCGAGGTATCATTAGCGGTATTATTTTCGTTAGTTTTAATAACAAATATGAAATAGTTATAATTAAATTATTATATGAGACAACATTATATATTAGTAATAACCAAAAGTAAAAATATACCTAAGAGTTTCCAATATTCTTAGGGATTATATACTTTGTTTTTTCATTATGGTATAATTTTAACAAATATGTTAGACGAAAAAATAATATCTTGCCTTCTTCACAAAAAAAACATATGGAGGGGGAGATAACTTTTATTTATGTTATATCTAATGGATTTAGGTATATAATTATATGGTTTTTTAAAAAAAATAGCTTTTTTTTAGCCAACTCAACAAAAAATTGAGTTATTCAAAAAATCATTTATTTCTTTTTAATAAATTGAGTTGTATAATTAAGTTGAATCAAGGGGGGTTAATTTAATGGGAATTGGATTAAAGATTAAAGAATACAGAACCAAAGCTGGTTTGACACAAAAAGATTTGGCTGATAAACTACATATAACATATCAGGCTGTATCTCGTTGGGAGAATGATGATGCAGAACCATCGTTTGATATGTTAAAGGATTTATGTAGGATATTAAATTGTTCAACAGATGATTTGTTTGAAATTAATAAACCAATGGTTGAAGAAAAGAAAGAAGAATCGCCACAAATAATAGAAAGGGTAATTATTAAAGAGCCTGAACAAAAAACTATTATTGCTGTTTGTGAGCAATGCAATAAACCTATATATGATAATGATGATTTGTTTAGATATAATGAATCAGTGAGCGTTGGAACAGGAAGAACAACTCATTATGAGAATAGGCAACGTATATTTTGTAAAGAGTGTAATGAAATAAAAAAAATTCAAGACAAAAGAGTCGAAGAACAAAGACAACGTCAAATTAAAGCTGAGTTTTTAAAAAGAAGAGTCCATTCTTTTATTTGGCCTTCATTATTAGCAATTTTATTCTTGATATTTGCAATCACATCATTTGTAAAAGGTGATTCATCAACTGGTGTTGGTTGTATTATAGTTGCAATATTAGGATATGCATTCTTAGGAACTATGATACTAAATAATACATTTATTACTGATATGTGGATGGAAGTAGCATCATGGGGATTTGTTAGAATGCCAGGAATTATATTCTCATTTAGTTTTGATGGATTAGTATTCTTAATAGTTACTAAAATATTCTTATTCATATTAGGAATAACACTAGCGTTATTATCTGCAGGTTTTGCCACAGTATTAGCAATGGCATTAAGCATATTTGTTTACCCATTTGCTTTAAGGAAAAATATAAAAGAAATTGAATAAAGGAGATTACATTTATGATTGAAACAAAGGAAATTAAATTATATGGTTCTCAAAGTGGTGACAAATATATGAGAGAACAATATGAAAAATGCCACGGCTATATTAATGATTTAACGGCATTTGGTTGGCAACCTACTCAAACAGCATCAAGAACAAGTGGTAGGTCATCACAAACGGTTCAAATTATGGCACGTGAGACATCAATGCCACATTATAATGATTATCGTAGATTAGAAGAAGACTATGAGACTGCAAAAGGTAATATAAAATATTACAGTTCCATGGAAGCATCAACTGTATTTTTATTACTTTTATTATTTATAATTCCAGGTGTTTTATATATTGCTTTCAAGAGTAGTCAAAAATCTAATATTGAAGCTCATAACTATCAATGTGAACAACAAATGCAAAAAGCTGTAACTACAGCTAAAAATATAAAATAAGGTAGGAAAATAAGATGAAGAAAAAAAGAATTGTAACAAATTTATTATTGGGCTTAGCTCTTGTTTCAGGGTTAACAGCTTGTGGTGATAATAACTCAAAGCAAGATAATTCTAGTACAAATCCGCCAGTTGTTGATCCAACAACTACAGATGATGAAAATACTAAATTAGCCTTACATAAAAAAGCAGCTATATCTAAATTAGATGAATTAGTAAATCCTTTTATTCAAAAGATTACTAATGATGATTTAAAGGCAGCTGTTCAAGCATATTATAATACTGAAAAAGCATATGTTAATGGTATTAAAGATTTAGAAACAGCTAAGGAAGCAGCTAATAAAGTAGTTGCTGATACTGGTGCCTTTGTTAAGGATACATTAAAACCGTTAGCTATGGAAAAACTAAATGCAATTGTTAACCCACTAATTGCTGCAATTCCAGATGATGATTTGAAAGCATCAGTTCAATCATTTTATGATACTGAAATGGGAAAGGTTTCATCTATTGAATCATTAGAATCAGTTGCAACAACATATAATGAAATCTTGGATGATACAAAAGAATTTATTAAGACTGAAACAGTCAAGGTTGTAGTTGCTTTAAAGAATAAAGCATTAGAAAAACTAGATCCTTATGTTACTGCTTTAATTCAGAAGATTCCGTTTGATACATTAAAGACTGATACTCAAGCATTCTATACTGAAGAAAAGAAGAAATTAGAAGCAGTTGATACTATTGAAGGTGTTGAACCTTGCTGCGAGGAAATCAAGGCTGATTTAGCAACTTATGTATTAACAGAAGCTAAGAAAATTGCTGTTAAAGAATTAGAAGAAGTTGTTGATGCTGGTTTAGAAAAGCTTCCTAATGAAACAATTAAAGCTGATTTAGAAGACTTTGCTGATACTGAAATTGAAAAATTAAATGCAATAGAAAAGATAGAAGATGTTTCAACAACATTATCTACAGTTTTATCAGAGACTGCGGATCATATCAAAGAATTATTGGTAAGTACAGTTAAGGATTATTTAACTAGATTAACTCAAATTGAAACTGCAACAGCTTATGATTATTTACCTGCTGCTATGGTACCTTCATATCAAGCAAATGTAGTTAGTGCTTCAGAAATCAATTATGACTTTACATCATTTACTAATATTTCAGATATTAACAGAGCTGGATATGGTGAACAATGGCAAATGGTAGTTGAAAACATTAATCAATCAGTTATTATGGCTAAGGTATTTAATGTTGCCCAAACAGCATTAAATGCTGCTGGTAATGCTGTTGACATCTATATTACTAACTCATATGCTGACGAAATGGAATATGAATTTAGTGGTAGTGGATATAATGGTGTATTTAAATTTAAAGATGGAAAATTAGTATTTAATATTAATATAACATCATCAGTTACAGTTCCTGTTGTTGGAACAGTGCAACCAATTGTTAAGATGGAATATGATTTAGCTAATGATGCTAAGGGTATGTTCATATCATTAGGTGATGCATATAAGATTAAGTATGTTGTTAGACCAGATGCATATGAAATGGCTACAACTTATGGTATTACAATTGCTGGCCATAATGGTTCAAGATCATCTTATTTATCAGTATTTAAAACTAAAGATTCTACAACAAACAAAGAAAAAACTATTGGTCATATTTATGAATATACAACATTAGATGGCTCTGATAAGATTAAAGCTTGTGCTGATTTCTATGTTGAAGATGGATATGTATCAGTTGTTGGTAATAAGGCTTCTGGTATGATTGGATTTGATGGCTATGTAAATGAATTATATAAAGCTTCAGAAGGTAGATTATTAGGATATGAAGTAAGAGAAGAAAAGGCTATATCTGGAGTTAAAGGAACTTATAATACATTATGGTTCAATCTATGGGATATTTCAGGCATTAATTCAGTAAAGGTTACTGATAAAACTGATAGTAATCAATCATCAAGAAGTACAGTAGATGTATATTTAAATGGTTCATCTTCATTATTTGTTCCTACTTATAATAAGAAGTTACTTGTTAAAACAAGTAGAAAATATGATATTGAATATCGTTCAAGATTCTATTATACATATGATTCTGAAAATCAAAAATATGTAGCTAATGAAGTAAAAGTACCAATGATGTTTATTCAAGAAGATAATAGTATTGATTCAAATTTCACAGATTATCCAACAGATATGCTAAATGAAAATGGAATTACATCATCAGTTACAATGAATCGAAATGATTTAAATAAGGTATTAGCTGATTATGATACATTAATTGATATCTTTATTCAAAATAAGGATAATATGTCATCAGAACAAATAATTGCTTATTTAGAACAATACGAATAATAGTTTTTAAAAATAAATTTCCCTAAGAGTAGAAATATTCTTAGGGATTTTTTTCTTTGTTTTTGAATTATGGTAATTTTTTACAAATATGTTAGACGATAATATAATATCTTTGCACTAGTCAATAGAAAGTAGAACTGCCCCTTATCAAGTAGACACAGGAAAATATAAATAATTAATCATGCGCATTTACCTCCGCATATAACAATTCTAAAAAAAATGAAGATGTAATAGTAGTACATTTTTACATTGACTTTAATAAAATATTACTTGTATAAACTTTCTGATATCTTATTAAGAGTCATAAAAGGAAGAATTTGTAATCTAAGGATGTTCTTTATTTAATATAATAAATCTATTGTGAATTTATTATATTAGAAGCTATGAAATAATCACAAAGTTAATTTTTCACATTTATCACTATTAAAAATCATTTTTTTAAAATTGATAGTGATAACTTGTGATTTTATTAAAAAGGGTATAATAGTATTAGAGATTCATTTTTAATGGATATTATGATTGTCTTTTTTTATAAATGTTGCATAATTAACTTCTTTTTGTTATAATAATACTGACAAAAAAATCAGTGATAAAAAAATCAGTAAAGATGGTGATTCTATGTTTTATGGTAGAAAAAAAGAAATAAATTTAATAAAAAGTGTATTTAACGAAAACAATAAAGCTATTTTAATATATGGAAAAAGAAGAGTAGGTAAAACTACTCTAATAAAGGAATCTATAAAAGAATATGATTCTATTTATTTTGAATGCTTAGAAGATACAATTGAAAAGAATATTGAATCTTTTAAGGAAACTATGATTAAACAAGGAGTAATTGTTCCATCTTATGCAACATTCAATGATTTTATTGATGTATTTTCTTATCTTGATTCATTAAATAAAAAATATGTAGTTGTTATAGATGAATATCCATATTTAAAATCACTTAATAATCCTTCCTATATTGATAGTATGTTTCAAAATGTAATCGATAATCACATAAAAAATTTAAATATAATTATATCTGGATCTTCTATGAAAATAATGAATGAAATATTAAAAGAAGGTAATGCATTATTTGGTAGATTTAAAGAAGCATTATTAATAGAAGAATTCAATTATTTAGAAGCATCAACATATTATTATAATGATTTAACTCCATATGATAAGGTCGCATTCTATAGCGTTTTTGGTGGAAGTCCATATATAAATGAATCAATTAATCCAAAAATAAGTTTAAAGGATAATATTATAAATACATTCTTAAAAAATAGTAATAATGTATATAATTATGCAGATAATTTATTATTAAGTGATTCTTCAAATAAGATTCAAGCTAAAAGAATTATAAGTGCATTAGGTAATTCTAAAAAGAAGTATAGTGAACTTGAGAGCTTATTGGATAAAGAAAAAACAGGTAAAATAAATGTTTCACTTAAATCATTAATTGAATTAAAACTAGTAAGCAAAGTGTTTCCTATTAATAAAACAAATGATTCTAAAAAATCATTTTATGAAATTAAGGATAATGCCATTAGATTTTATTATACATATGTTTATACTTACAAAAGTAATTTAGAAATATTAGGTCCAAATGCCTTTTATGATGAGTTTATTAAGGATTCGCTTAATACATATGTCTCTCATAGATTTGAAGTTTTATGTAGAACTTATTTTTCGCTACAAGTGAAAAATGGTAATTTAAAAGGAATTAGAAATATTGGAACATATTATTATGATGATTCGGTGAGTAAAACAAATGGTGAATTTGATGTAGCTTTAGATGCAAAAGATGGTTTTGATATATATGAAGTTAAGTATCTGAAAAAGCCATTTGATATCGTATCATTGAAAGCTGAATTAAATCAAATCCAAAATATAAAAGGTATAAAAGTAAATAAAATTGGATTTATTAGTGTTAATGGTTTTGATTTTAATTCGGATGAATATGAATTAATTGATGGTAGTGAATTATTCAAAAAGAGTATTCTAAAGATTGACAATTAAAACAGTTGGTGGATAATTTAGTATAAATGAGGAGTAGTATGGATAAAGTAAAAGGTGGTATTGCACTTACAGTTCTAATTTTTTTCTTTATAAGTATATTCTTGTGGGCAAATGTCTTTGGAGAAAATCACGTTCTTTCAGCAATAGGATGTTACTTATTTTTTATAATTCTTGGAATTATGATTATTGGAGGAACAATAGCTAGATTTGATAGTGCTGGAAAAAACATATTATTTGGAATATTTGGAACTTTACTAACATTAAGTATATTTTCCTTTTTCTGCGCATTTGAATTAGTGCCAGGTATGCCTTCATCTGAAATATATTGGTGGTTTGCATTACCACTATTATTATGTGGTGGTGGTGGAGAAGCTGGGACCATTATAATAATTATTAAGTATAACTAATCTTATAAAGGAACTTTGTTTCAATTTAATATTTCCCCTAAGTCTAGCGCATCGTAAAAGAATATTATAATTTTATAAATGGTTCTATTGCTCATCCTACTTATAATTCTCAATATGATAGAATGAAAAAAATTTCTTCATGCTTAGGTGAAACTAGAATTATGAATTGTGGAATGGAAGCAACATGCATTGCATATCGAGGAACACATGATATTGACGTTCAATTTGAGGATGGTATGTTAATCAGCATTTTATTTAATAATTATATTAATATAAATAATCAAAATAAAAT
>CAMEJG010000029.1 GCA_945919465.1 uncultured Anaeroplasma sp.
TTATTTTGATTATTTATATTAATATAATTATTAAATAAAATGCTGATTAACAATTTTGTTATTATTTTAGATTTACATCAAGGTATTATGCCTATGATGAAAAGGGATTCTAATAATAATTGGACTTATAAAAATTTGCAAGAAGATGTCAATTTACACTATGTGTCATTAACACGCGCTAAAAAGTATGTTTTGTTAATATCGTCAACTAATAGGACAGATAGTAAAGGACAGGTAGTTAATGCAAGAGTTACTGAGTTTATTTCGAATAGACGAGATTTAAACCAATATAGGAAGGGAAACCTGTAATATACTTTTTTTGTATATTGCGGAATTGGAGGAATAATATGGAAACTAATTATTACTTTAATGTTTTTGATAAAATCAATATTGATGATAGAAATAAGTGGTACCTTTATGTTGATGCTGTATATAAAGCAGATCCTAGCAAAAAAAATACGTCTGCTGAAGTTTTATCTAAACTTATGAGCGTAAAAAATCAAGGTGGATTCCGATATAAAGGAAGTGCATCGGCACCGAATTTTGTAATTCTATTCACTAGTGGAGAAGATATTTATTGGAGAGATGAACTCGATTCTACATTAGGCGTTTTATTGTATTATGGGGATAACAAAACACCTGGTTGTGATTTGCATAAAACAAATTTACATGGTAATGAAATATTGAGATATATTTTTGAATTAGCATCTTCTGATGATGTTGAAAAAAGAAAAAAGATTCCGCCGGTTTTCGTTTTTAAAAAGGCTGGAGGTAGAGATATTAAATTTCTAGGATTAGCTGTTCCAGGAATAAAAGGAAAACCTAAAAAAGATTGGTTGACTGCTGTATGGGGATGTAATAAAAATGGTGATAGATTTCAAAATTACAAATCATTTTTCACAATCTTAAATACGCATGATGGTTCAGAATATGAAAAAGGATTTGGGATTAATTTAGCCTGGTTAACAGACATTGAAAACGGAAATGCTTTTGATAGTGTTTATGCCCCAATTGAATGGAAAAAATATATTGAGAATAGAAATTATAATGCATTACTTGCTAGATCAGAAAAAATAATAAGAGAAAAAGAAGAACAATTGCCTACGGATCCAGTTAAAAAGAATATGTTAAATGAAATTCATGACTACTTTATAAAAAAAGATCGAGGATATAGTTTTGAAAAATTTGCTGTTGATATTACAAATTATATGGATGATGCAATTGTCGATATTGATGTAACAAGGCCATATAAAGATGGTGGTTTTGATGGCGTTGGTAGATATAGAATTTTCTCAAATGTTGAAAATGTTGTATATGTTGATTTTTATTTGCAAGCAAAATGTTATGATCCATTTAATAATTCAATAAAGGTGCATGATACAGCGAGATTGATTTCAAGAATAAAGGATAGACAATTTGGTATATTATTCACAACGTCATTTATTTCTAAACAGGCATATCAGGAAGTTTTAGAGGATGCTCACCCTATTATTTTTATCAATGGAAAAAATATTATAGATTATGTGTTTGATGAATTAGAAATTAGAGATGTTGTTTCATTGAGAAAGTGGCTTGTTAATAACTATTAGAAATATAATCCAAAATTTGTGAATGTTTATTCCGATTTTTAATTTTTATACATATGTGACTGTTTTACTGCCTTATTATTGGTTGTAAATAGAATTTTTCTCAAAAATGTGCTAAAATATGCTTATAAATGTCTAAAAGTGAGGAATTTAATATGGAATATGATTATCCTAATGCTATTATTAGATTGCGAGCAAAAATGAATATAACACAAGAAGAACTTGCAAAAATTTTAAATGTTTCTTTATCTACTGCTAATAGATGGGAAAGGGGCTATTTTGCACTACAAAATTGATAAAAGTAAGACTTGAAGACTTATTTGTTGAAAATAACATTAAAGAGTATAAATAGAGGAGGTACTGATTATGGCTTATTTAGATAGAATAGTTGATATTTATCAAAATGAAGAAAATGATGGAATTTCAGAAGCGTCATTAGAAACCGTAAAAACTGCTGCTTTATTTATGTTTTATCACTATTACAATGCTGATGTAACAAAGTTAGATGAGTTAAATAATCAATTTTGTTTTTTAACTGGAGATATTGCTGATATAATCGCAATTAACAATAATTATTATGAAGATAATACAATTGATTTTATTACTGTTTTACCGGCAAGTATAATGATGAATCTTGACAAACTAGACTTTACTAAGGTTTATAATGATTTTTTGAAAAAAATAAATGAGGTTGTAGCTAATGTAATAGTTAGAAATGAAAATTCAAAAAATGAAAGAATATTAAATAAATTTGATGAATTTGAAGTTGATGATAATACACAATTTAATGTTATCATTTTGTGTAATTATCCAGTTGAAGTTGAAAGTAAACTGTGGTACCAAAAAGGTGCTAATGATTTTGTGGTTAAAAATAATAAAATTCACTTTCAGATCTTGTTCGAGGATGATATTTTAGAAGAAGTATCTGATGTTGAATCGCCAAAAGATTCAGTTCCTAGGGGAGAATTAACTCTATTTGATGACACTGTTTCCTTCTTTGGAAAAGAAAAATCTTTTTTGTGTTTTATTTCAGCAAAATCATTGAAAGATAATTATTTGCTTTATAGCACACATGGGCTATTTGCTAGTAATTTAAGATATTATGTTAAATCAGCAAAGATAGATTCACAGATTATTAATACTATAAATGAGGAGCCAGAAAATTTTTGTTATTTTAATAATGGTATAATTATAACTTGTGATGATTATAGTATTGATAATGGAAAAATAAAACTAATAAATTTTTCTATTGTTAATGGAGGCCAAACAACAAATTTGATTGGTAGGACACCATTTGAAAAAGATTTTGCAGTTATGTGTAAAATTATTAAAAATATGTATGCAAATCAATTAGACAAAGTTGATTTTTTATCAAAAGTAGCAGAAGCATCAAATACTCAAAAGCCAATTAAAGCAAAAGATTTAATTGCAAATCGAAAAGAACAACGTCTACTTAAAATACAATTTGAACAGGCTAATATGTTCCTCCAAGTTAAGCGTGGTGAAAAAATTCCTAAGGATATTTATGGTGAACCTTGGCAGAATGCTGCTAATGATAATGTTGCACAGATGATTTATTCTTTGGTATATCAATGTCCTGGATCAGCTAAGAATAGTAAGTCTAAATTGTTAGAAATTGAAAGAATCTACTCTAAATTATTTACCCCAATTTATAATTCATTTATGTTTGTATCATTGCAGCATCTTAAAGTTGGATTTAATAATTGGGTAAAAAAATTAAAAAAAGTAGAGAAGTATGGATCTTCAAAACTAGGATTAGGAAAGAATGGCGATTTGCTGATAGTTGGTATAACCGGCTTGATTTATAAACTATTAAGTAATGAAGAATTATTCTCTAAAATTTGCTCATATAAAAAATTTGAATTAAATAATGATAATGAGGACTTGAAATTTTTAATAAGCCAAAATGATATAGGTGAGTTACCTTTATTTAATTCTAATTTGGTAAATAACATTGGAAAAAATACATTTTTTAGTTTTATTGAATTGATATTTATTAATATACTGATTCCTGCATATGAATTATTTAAGAAAGATTATCCGACATATTCCTATGGTAATTTTGCCAAGACTGATTCTTACTATTATAGATATGTTGTTCCTGCCACAATCAATTTTGTTAAAAATGCAAAAAATCAAATTAATTTTGCTGATATTTTTGATTTTAGTAAATCATCACATGTTATCATTGATAGAACAAGTTCATTCGATGAATATAAGCCTGGCTTAGAGGAAGAATTAAAAGAATATAGAACTAGAACATCAAAGAATTTAGGTGTTCCAGCATATGAAATATTCAAAAACAACCAAATGGCTTCTATTGTAAGATTTAAGATTAGAACTGTGGATGAATTAAGAAATACAGCTAAATTATCTGCTATGCAATGTGATAAATATGGGGAATTTATTTGCAAAATTGTAGCAAAATATGCTGATATATCCGATTATAAGAGTGAGTGATTATATGAAATTAAATGATAATAAGATTGAAAAATTAAATAAGAAACAATTATTAGATATCTTTGATTCTTTTTTGTTGCAGTCTGATTTTGCTATAGAAAATAAGGATTATAATATTGATCCTTTGAATGTGAAAATTAATGACGGAGCTCGTAAATTTGATTTATATTTTGTCTTGAAAAATATTTCTAGTGGTGGATGGAAAGAAAATCAGGATATTAAAAGAATTCAAATTGGAAATATAAAAGATAAATTAGTTACTACGAATAAAAAGAGAACCCATATGTTATGTGGGTTAGTATATTATAAGGATAAGTATATACTAGTAGTATGGAATTCCTATCTTTATACTAGTCATACAACTAATCGTTCTTGCTATGTTTATACTGATACGATAAAAAAGTGTTATGAAACTGGATATGTTTTTTCTCATGAATTTGATCAGGAGATATGGTTATGCGATTGTACTAAATTTGGATTATTAATTAGAGATTATATTTGTTATAACTATGTGGAGTGATTAAATAATGTTATTAGATAAGAATTTTAAATTTATAGATTTGTTCGCAGGAATTGGAGGATTCCATTGCGCAATGGATAAATATTCTAGCGGGAAGGCCAAATGTATTATGGCGTCTGAAATAAATCCTGATGCTAAAAAGACATATGAGAATCATTTTAAGATGAATGTTTTGGGTGACATTACCAAAATTGAAAAAAGTGAAATAAAAGAGACATTTGATGTTGTGTGTGGAGGCTTTCCATGTCAAACTTTTTCAAAAGCTGGTATGCAAAAAGGCTTTGGAGATCCTAGGGGGACTCTTTTTAAAGAAATAATAAGGTTGGCCGAAAATGAGGATTTATCAAAGCAACCTAAGATTATGATATTAGAAAATGTTAGAAATTTAATAACCCATGATAATGGAGTAACATGGAATACAATTAAGAAAGCACTAGAAGATATTAATTATAATGTGATTGATACACCAATTGTTGTTGGTCCCAAAGATTTTAATATTCCACAATTAAGAGAAAGAGCCATTATCCTTGCAGTTAGGAAAGATATTTATTCAGGAGAAATTAAATTAGACATAGAACGTAAAAAGAATAATTGTACATCTATTTATGATATTGTAGATGCCGATTTGCCTGAAGAAGAATATAAGAATTATCGAATTACTGAAAAAGAGGAAGAAGCGCTTGATGCATGGAATGCTTTTGTTAAAGGAATTAATTTAACAGTTATTGGATTTCCAATTTGGAGCGATGAGTTTGGCGATGAAAGAGATATTAGCGATTTGCCAGAGTGGAAGCAAGATTTTATTTTAAAAAATCGTAAATTGTACAAAGACAATAAAAGATTTATCGATCAATGGTTAAAAAAGCATAAAATTAGATCTATGATTCCTACATACAGAAAGTTCGAATGGCAAGTGGCTAATAAAATTCATGATGTATATGATGGAATTATTCAATTTAGGCCATCTGGAATTAGAGTTAAGCAACCAACTGAATCTCCCACACTTGTGGCTATGGTTCATGTTCCAGTTATTGGAAAATATAGAAGAAGAATTACAATTAATGAAGCAAGGAAATTGCAAAGTTTTCCTGAAAACTATGATTTTACAGGAGAAACAAAGTTTAATGCATACAAGCAGTTAGGAAATGCAGTTAATGTTGAAGTTATATATCAAGTATTTAAAAAATTTATGGATTTTTTAGATAAAAATGTAAAGGAGAATTGATGATGGATAGAACAGTTAAAGAAGATGTATCAGTGGGTTCTGGTATTATAGGCGTTTTTACACGAATGCCACAAAAGATGGAACGTGTTTTTGCTGAATTTATTGATAACTCAACGCAAAGTTTTAAGGATCATTATAATGATTTAATTAAGGTAAATAGGAGTGGTGTATGCAAAGTCATTATAACTTGGAACGATGAAGAAATTGTTATTACTGATAATGCTTTTGGCATGAGTCATGATGATTTTAGACACGCGTTAAAGTTGAATAATCCAAGAAATAACTATACAGAAAATAGCCGTTCTCAATATGGAATGGGACTAAAAACTGCTGCGTCATATTTGGGTGATTGGTATTCCATAGAATCAACTATGTTAGGTTCAAAAGAGAAGTATTATTCAATAATTGATATTGAAGATTGGAAAAAGAATAACCCAACTGAAATTGATAATAATATTTCTGATTCTCCAGAAACTGACCATTATACTAAGATAATTATAAAAAAATTATATAAACCATTAACTAATGCAATTGATAATGGACTAAGAAAGAAACTTGCTTTAATATATAGTGATGATCTATCTAAAGGTGATTTAGAAATTATTTTAAATGGCAGACCAATTATTGATAGCGATCCTGAATTAAGAATTAACAAAGAAACTGGAAGTGAGTATTTAAATTATTTCGAAGATTCATTTGAATTTGAAGGTGAAAAATATGACTACCATGGTTGGATTGGAATATTAAAAACCGCAAGTACAGATGACGCAGGTTTTACATTAACTCAATATGGACGAGGAATAAAATTGAATTATAGGCCATCAGAAATTTTTGGAAAATCAAATAGCTTTCAATATCAAAGAGTTGTTGGAGACATACAATTAGATGATAAAAAATGGAAGATTTCTTTTAATAAAGATGAATTTATTTGGGATAATGGTTTGGAAAAAGCATTTATTGATTCTTTGAAAAATAATAAAGAGGTTAAATATATTAAAGATACAGCTGGTGTACTAAGAAAGGAAAAAGACGAAGTAAAACCGGTTGTTAAACAAGAAGATGCTAAGAAAACAGCAAGTAAATTATCAGAAAAATATTCTGGTTTAAAAAATGTTACTAAGACAGTGGTTCAAGAATCAGTAAATGATCAACCAGTTGTATCTATTACACCAGAAGACAATGTTGAATCTAATATTATAAAAATAACATATGCTAGTGTTGAGTATTCTTTTGATATACAAGTTAAAAATGATAATTCTTCTGATAATTGGCTTTCAATACAAAAAAAGGATGAAAATAATTCATATTATGTAATAATAAATGGTTTAACAAAGTATTTTACTGAATATAAGAATAAGGATTGTAAGACTCTTATTGTTGATTTTGCAGTTGCTTTAGCATTAACACAATTATCTTGTGCTAGAGTTGGTTTAGATTTTGATAAATCTGGATTGGTTATTAAACAATTAAATGATATCTTAAAAAACACAAACTAGGAGGATTTTTATGAGTAATATTGAATTTGTTCAATATGTTAATGAATCTAATATTAATTCCATACCATCTCCTAAAATTGATGGATATTGTAAAATGTTATTAGAAAAGCATATGCTTGAAAGTTCTTCTAAGGATAGTGTTGGTCATATATTTTCTAATGCATATAAGACTTTACAATACTTGATTAATCCTGAAGATGAAGGACCTAAGCGAAATAAAATATTATGCTTAGGAAAAGTACAAAGCGGCAAGACAGCGTTTTTTATCAGTTCTTTAGCTTTGGCTTTTGATAATGGATATAATTTAGCTTATGTTATTGGTGGAACAAAAACAAAACTAAAAGATCAGAATTATGAAAGAATTTCTTTAGAATTTGAAAACAACCCAAAAGTTAAAGTAATCGACATTGCTGCAAAAGAACATGAAGAACCTAGAGAATTGTTGAAGGAAGGTTATAAGGTTATAATTGTTGCTTTAAAAAACGTTGGTTCAGATAATGCTAATTTGGGAATTGTAGAATCATATTCAAATCTTCTTGGAGACATTCCTTCTGTAATAGTTGATGATGAAGGTGATGAATGCTCACCTGGTGCTCCAAAATTAAAAAGTAAAAATTCAAGAGCAGGTAGAACTCATGATGTTTTGACAGACATTATAAATAATATAAATATTTGTACTTTTTTGTCAGTAACTGCGACTCCACAAGCAAATTTTTTAATATCAACTATCGATGAGTTAAGCCCTGATTTTGCTTTGTTGGTTGAACCTGGTAAAGGATACACAGGTGGAAATTCTTTTCATGATGTATATAATAATCCACATGTTATAGAGATAAATGATAGTAATTCATTTAATTATTCAACACCTGAATCATTTAAAAAAGCTTTAGATTTCTTTATTTTTTCTGTAATATATCAAAATTATAAAAATGATTTAAGAGATTTTTCTATGCTTGTTCATCCATCATCTTTAACTAAAGTTCAATCAATGGTTGTTGAAAAAGTTAGAGATCAACTGGAATATGTGAAGGAAGGATTAAACAATGTCAATAATTTATCTTTTGATAGTTTGTATAATAATGTTTATAATTCCGGATCTGATTTGATTACAGAATTTGAAAACTATGAGGACTTTAAGAATAAAACGATTAATTTTTTAAAGACTGTACTTGGGTCTATAAATGTTTTTGAATTCAATGTTTCAGATTCTGGTAGACAAAGTATTTTAGAAGAAAAAGAAGATAAAAGTAAATATAAGATTTATGTTGGTGGAAATATGCTTGGCAGAGGTTTAACCATCAAAAATCTTAATGTGACTTATATGTATAGAGATTCCAAAGTTACACAAATTGATACATTATACCAGAGGGCAAGATGGTTTGGGTATAAAAGTTCTTATTTTGATATATGTAGAGTTTATATGACTAAAGATTTAAAAGAAAAGTTTATTGATACTGTTGAAAATGAAAATGATATGTGGACATCGATTAATGCATTCCTTTTAACTAAAACGGATATTAAGAAATTTCCTAGAATCTTCACTCTGAAAAATGATAAATTAAGATTAACTCGAGCAAGTGTTAGTAAAACTGTATGCATTGAAAGGGTCAATCCTGGATATGAATATGATAAATCAATTTCATTCACTCAAGAGCAATTAGACAATAATAGATTGTTATATGAAAACTTATATAGAAAGTATAAAATGGTTGGAGAAGATGTTCAATTTGGTAATAGTACAAATCAACACCATTTTATAATTAATCTTAAATTTACTGAATTTTATAATGAGTTTTTAAGTAAGTATGAGTTTCCAAGAGGTAGTAAATTTGGACCTAATTCTTTTAAAAGACTATTGCAACAGATTAATGAAGGCTCATACGAAGACATTATTTCAGTAGTATTGATGCGTTATAGAACTGGAGAATATCGTTCACCAATTGCTGGAGGACAAGCCATTAAAGAATTGCCTCAATCATATGATAATGGTACTCAATATCCTGGTGATAAGTCATTGCCAGAATTGGAAGAAGTATTGCATGTTCAATTGCATCCTGTGTATGTTGATAAAAATAACCCAGAAAATATTATTCCATTAATTGCTTTAAATAATCCTATTACGGCTTTTAATGTGAGATATGTGACAGGAGATAATTATTATGAAGGAATTTAAATATATTTCGAGTATTTCAAAAAATGATATTGATTCTAATATTGTTATACCTTGTATTGACGAACAAGGGTATCATGCGATATTAATAAAAAATAGTATTTTAAAAGAAGTCTCTACAAAGTATTCAACCGATAATTTAAATGTTCAAATTGATACAGTTTTACATTTTGAGAATAATGGCTATTATTTTCATATTATTACTGCAACTAAAAATGATATGTATTCAATTAGTCAATTTGAAGTAATATATGAGTATATATTTAAGAAAATTTCTAATCCTATATCAGGTAATGAATTAAACATATTAATTACATCAATTGAGGATTATTTTAGAACAACTCCAGAAAAAGACTTGTTTTCACTTCAAGTTGGAGTTTTTGGTGAATTGTTTACTATTAAGTATTTATATGAATCAGGGTATAAAAATATAATCGAAAAGTATCATGATAATTTTTATTCTAAACATGATGTTGAAATTGATGAGAATAATAGAATTGAAATTAAGAGTACAGTTTTAGAAAAAAGAATACACACATTTAAACATAATCAAATATTCAGAGATGATATAAATGTGTATGTTAGTTCTGTGATGTTAGAGCAATCAAAAGAAGGATTGTCACTATTTGATTTATTTCAAGAAGTTATAGGATTATATGATAATCCAGATAGTATTCTTGGATTACAAAAATTAATGAAACGTTGTGGTGTTGGAGAGGAAAATGTTGGTTTAAAATTTGCAGAATCAAAAGCTTATAATGATTTAAAAGTATATGATGCTAAAACTCTTCCTAAAATAAACGTTCCTGCACCAGATGGTGTTACTAATATTAAATATGATGTTGATTGTGCTATTGCTGAAGCATTAAACATCGATGATTTTATTGAATATGTTAAAACACTATAAATTATCATTATCATATTAATTATAAGAGTGTTAATCATCAATTTTAGATATACCACCATTTATAATAATACATATACCACTATAATACAATTTAGATATATCACTATTTACTAAATAGATATACCACTATATTGTGATGGCGTCAAAGTGACGCCACATTTCTAATTTTATCGGATGTAAGGAAGCAGGATAAGATGTCGGAAATTGTCCGATGGTTAATTTGGCTAGGGAACCAGCCTGACATTTTTAATTATCTGAAATAATTATTATTTATTGCTAAAACCTTAAAATTTTGTTATAATTAAGACGCAAATATTTGTATGAAATGACTCTGTATTTTAAGCTAGTCAGTTTGAAAAATGGAGGTAAACTGACATGCAAAATATTTGTTTCTCATCAGAAGACTTTCTTGATGAAGTTAAGTATCAAATTAAAACAAAATACAAAAACCAAAATAACTATGCGAAAGTGATTGGTTATTCTAGGAAGGCTCTTAATCGAATTCTTAATAGTGGAGAAGAAATCTCTATGAGTTGGGTTATGACATTTTGTAGAAATTTCGATATGAAAATTGAGGACTATTTCTCTTACAAGAGGAGTTAGTCCTCTTTTTTTGTAACCAAAAATGGGACAAAAAATGTATTTGATTTTTAAAGTGGTATCCTATTTGTGCTGGAGGTGAAGAGCATGAATATTAGACCGAACGTTGTGAACTTTCATTTTGTAGATTTTTGTAATTATAGATGTTGTTATTGTTTTGTGAATAAGATTAATCGTATGACCTCCTTTCTGGATATAAAGCTAATTGTCGACAATTTAGCAGATTATTTCAAACAACTACTAGCTCCTGGTAGAATTAATTTGGTCGGTGGGGAAATATTCATGTGTTCATACCTCCAGGAAATAATCGATTATATAAATTCTAAGGGTATTGATGTCTCTATTGTTACTAATGGATTATTATTAACTAATGAATTTTTATTAAATAATGTGAACAAAATTAAATGCATTGGCATTAGTGTTGATTCGTTAGAATATGATACTAATATAAAAATTGGTAGATGTTGTGGTAAAAAAGTATTAACAAAAGATGAATTAATAAATAAATGTAAAATAATAAAGAAGTTAGGTTATAAGCTTAAGATTAATCATTGTATTTCAAAATATAATGTTAACGAAGATATAACTAAACTATTAGAAAAAGTAGATGTTGATAGGTTCAAAATATTTCAAATGTCTATTGTAGAAGGTATCAATGATTGTTGTAAGAATAAGCAAGTAACAATAAATGAATTTAGAGATGCTAGTAGAAAGTATTTAAAATATAATCCAATCATTGAAGAAGAATCAGAAATGAAATCCAGTTATCTGATGATTGATTCATCAGGTGATTTCTATATTGATAGATCCGATGCACCAATAGGTAATGTATTAGAGGAAAGCTTTATATCGTTGATGGGTAGAGCTAAGCTAGATGATGCATCATTTGTTAAAAGGTATATTCAATTGCAAGGCTAAATGTTTTGTGATAGAATATAGACAAGGTGCAAGTGATAGGTTTTATGCGTCTTTAAAATCTTATGCCTATAAATTCAACATACAGATATAACATTATTTTGAGAAGTACGACTCGATCAGCTTAGGAAACAAATATAGTCGCTGAGGCTATGTCACTGGAAGTACTAAGTAGCTTAAGTGAGGGTGTATGTTTATTGAAATAGTTGAATATGATTGAGAATTAGAGTGGTTTTAAGCAAGCACTGAAATGTAGTAATAACTATGTTGGAGGGTGTTAGCTTTGCTAATGCCCTTTTAAAACTTTTAAGGAGGTTTTAAAAAATGAAAAGAGATCGTAATGCAAGAAAAGAACTTCTTGATTTATATTTATATATCGATATGACAGAAGGCTATTTCTATGACAATAAGCCAACTAAAGTTATGAGAGAAAGATATGAAATTATAAAAGAAAAATATGACAAAATATATGGAGATAGATATTTTGGTCCTTCCGAATGGAACGAGTATTATGGCTTATTTAAATTGGGTGATGGAAGGATAGGGGTTGATCCAAAAAGATTTGAAAAGAAAATTGGTCATTCAAGTTTAACTAATAGAGCATGGTCATTAATGGCCAATAGAAAAACAACTTATTTTCACCCTAAAAAGAAAGAATACTTAGATTACTATGTCAATAACTTTATTGATACAGTAGATGAATTAAAGAATGAGTTTAATAATATTTATATTCCAATAATTAAACAAACAATTGAGATTATAAATAAAAAAAGAAAAACATATACTCCTGGTGATGTCGATTTATTTATGCAAGGAATATACGAATATGATGAAGCTTGCATGTCAGCTCAAATGGCAACTTGGAGACGTAATGCAGCAATAAATAATGAAATAAATGAAACTGTTATAACATTGATAACTCAATTCTTTCATAGTATGGCATCTAGAATAGAAGCGGTTTCTGTATTAATGTATTCCAAAATAAACCCTAAAATGAAAAAATGGTCTAGAGACAAATTATACGATAATATAAATATTTATCAAAAATCGTCTAGAGATTTACCATCATTTAAGTATCATGATGAATTATACTTAATATGGAATTTTATAAAGCATAACAATAAAGATACATATGATAATTTGAAAAAAGACTATCCAGACGTTCTCGTTGATGAAGAATATAAAGCTGGTGAGCCAGCAAAATATTATGTCAAAATTTCTGATAAATTAATTAATCAATTATTAGATGGTGTTAGAAATTATTTTATAGAATGGTGTGAACTTAATTGTAATGAAAATTATTATGAAGCCAAATGGAATTATGATAATTATTTTATAAAGCAAGTTGATGACGCGATTGAAATGCTCAGAAATCCATTAGGTTTAGAATTTTAAAAAAGAAGATTATTTGTAAGAAAGAATCTCGTACAGCAGTACGAGTTTTTTAAGTATGACGGGCATGTCATAAATCTAGGGTGAAAGTCCAAAGAGGCGTAGTTGTCGCGAACTCGATAGCGACTTACAAAGCGTAAAACAGTAATGGAGCGTGAAAAGAAGTAATAGCGAAATCGTGGCCTTATGAACAAAAACTTGATATCAAGGCCCATTAGGTGGATGAGATTCCAATTCAAACTAAAGTCCAAAAGACAAACGTAAGCCTAATCGGTAAATCAAGAGGGTAAACGAGGAAAGAGTTATCCTTTATTGAAGGATTAAAAAAAGATATCACTCCCGCCAAGAACGCGATATCTTTTTCTGAGAGCTCTGGATTTGTAGAAGGTAACAACTGCAAATTCAAGCTTGTCAAACGTATTTTATACGGAAGAGCCAATTTAGTCAATCTATTCCGTAAATGTTATTTATGTTTTTCTTTCAAAAAGAATAAATAAATAATTTTTCATTGAAAGGTTCTTACTCATTAGCAAAATAAAAATGATACTACTTCTAGTACCATCTTTATATCGTCATTCAAGCTATACCCTAATTTGAGTAAGAACCAGGATTTCTCGGCCTGGGCTTTTTTTGTTGCTTTTTTCCCTTAAAATGGAATTTTGTGATAAAACCTATTAAAATACTTGGAATTTTGTGAAAGTCTTATAATGAATAGCTGGTGATAGTATGATAAAAAGACAAATTACCTTTAATTATTAAAGGTGCAAGAAATAGAGAATATGTTGGAGTTGTTGAATGGTTAACAAACGCTGGCATAATTAATCAATGCTACTGCATGGATACAGTAAAACTTCCACTTAAAGGAAATTACAATCCAGATAATTATAAACTTTATTTTATGGATACAGGATTACTTGTCGCTTCACTAGATGATGAGGCATCAGAAGATTTAATGTTGAGTAGAAACTATGGGACATAAATCATTTAAAGGTCTATTTTATATCGCCCTGCTTTTTATTTTTGCCAAAAATGGCTTCGTTGTTCAAAAAATAGATATTAATTAAAAAATGGACGATCTATAATTTATTTGCGTTCAAAAATTCCACTATTTTAGAAAAGTGGAAAAAATGAATTGATGTTAATTGTTTTTTATTATATACTATACTTAGAATGGTGGTGGTATTTATGGATAATAATATTATTACTTTTGATGATTTGTGTAATATTATTAAAAAAGAAAAAGGTTACACTACGACAAGAGCTTGTATTAATGAAATAAATCGAATGATTGGTAAAAAAGAAATATATAAATTATCATCAAACATTTATAAATTTGGTTCTAAAAAAATTTTTTCAATAAAAAAAAGTATGGCAAATATTGATATAGTCAATGAAATCAATAATAATTATGATATTGATTTTGTGATATGGAACATTTCTATATTGAATGAATGGCTAAATCATTTAATTAATTCTTCCATAGTAATATTAGAGGTTGAAAAAGATTATTTAGAATTTATTTTTGAGCATTTAAAAGACAAGTTTAATATATTAATTAACCCAAGCAAAAATGAAATATATAGTTATTCAACTAATGATACAATCGTATTAAAACCACTTATTAGTAAAGCACCAATTAACCATAAAGAAAATACACCTAAAATAGAAAAAATTATTGTTGATATTTTTTCAGATAAAATTGTTAATTGTTTTTATGAAAGTAACGAAAGAATGGGTATATATGAACAAATATTTGATATTTATTCAGTAAATTATAAGACATTATTCGCGTATGCGAAAAGAAGACATATTTATAAAGAATTTAAAGAATATTTGGAAAAACATAAAATAGGAGATGTTAAATATTTATGATTTTAAAAGAAACATTTACTAAAAAACATATAGAAGAAATAATTATAAATAAAAAATGTGATCCTATTATATTAGAGAGGGCGATAGTTGCCATTGGTTTGGTTGAGGCTCTGGTAAAAACAGGGTGTAATTTCATTTTCAAAGGCGGGTCAAGTTTGATGCTTTTACTAAATGAAGTTAATAGATTATCAACTGACTGTGATATTATTGTTCCTGTCGGCTATGACATAGATAAATATATAAAAGATGCATCAGTTATTTATCCATTTAAGTCGTTTTCAGAAAGCATTAGAAAAACGAATAATAATATTTCAAAAAAACATTATAGATTTATTTATGAATCTATTTATTCTAATAATGGTGAAGTAATAATTTTATTGGATGTATTGTTTGAAGATGATGTATATAAAAATATAATTAATAAAGAGGTTAAAAATAGTTTATTATTATGTGATGATAACCCTATTTATGTAAAGTGCCCTACTGTAGAAGCGATACTTGGTGATAAACTTACGGCTTTTGCACCAGAAACAACAGGTATTAGATTTTACAATGATGATTTTTCAAATGATAAAAGGCTTGAAGTTATAAAACAATTCTATGATATAGCCACTTTATTTAGGAATAGTTTTAATTTTAATGAAATTAGGGATAATTATTTGAATGTTGTAAAAAATGAAATTATTTATAGAGGATTAGATATCACATATAAAGATTCCTTAATGGATACTTTTAATTCTTCGTTATCAATATTATCACGTGGCAAAATATGTTCTACAAATTATAGCAATTTTTTAGATGGTATAAAGAAGATTAGAAATCATATTTTGGGGCAAAACTTTACCGCCGAGACAGCGGTTAATTATGCTTCAGATGTTTTATTAATTACCGCAGGAATATTAGCAAATGTAGATGTTATAAATACTATAATACCTGATGGGAAACCATTTGTTGATAGCATTTATAAAAATATAAACTACGTAAGAAAAATGTCGAAGAATTCTTTTAATAAAGCTTCATATTCAATTTGTATATTGAAAGAAAAAGGCATCATTTAAAAACATTTTGGAGCATGAATATGACAACAGAAGAATTACTTGCTGAAAACAAAAGATTAAAAGAAGAGAATAATCGACTAAAAGAATTATTAAGGAAAAATAATATTGATTATAATTTTGAAAAAGAAAAGATTTTAACGACTGATGATAAGATAAAAATATATTTATCGTATTTTATAGGAAGAAATGATGTATATGCTGAAAAGTATATAAAAGATGGTAAAAAAGCATATGCCAAAGTATGTAATAATAGATTTAATCGCGATTTATGTGATATGTCTAAATACAAACATTGTATTAATTGCCCTAATGAAAATAGAAAAGATTTTGGCGCTGAAGAAGTATATAATCATTTTATTGGGAAAAAAGCATATGCAATTTATCCAGTAATTAATAATAATTGTTATTTTCTTGCTATTGATTTTGATGATAAAGAGTTTAAAGAATGTGCACTAGCATATAAAAAAGAATGCGATAAACATAATATTGATTCAATAATTGAATTGTCACAATCAGGTGAAGGTGCTCATGTATGGATATTCTTTAATAGTTTGATATCGTGCAAAAAGGCTAGAAGATTAGGTGATTATTTATTAACTTGTGCGATGCAAAATAATAAAAATATATCATTTAAATCATATGATAGATTTTTTCCGTCTCAAGACGTCGTCGGTAAAGACGGTATTGGAAGTTGCATAGCATTACCTTTACAAGGTAATTGTGTTAGAAATAAAACTTCAGTTTTTGTTGATGATAATTTTTTTATGTATGGCAATCAAATAAGCGCTTTATCTTCTGTTGAAAAAATTAATGAGTTGGATATTGATTTAATCCTTAAAAATTATGCTGATAATGTAGATGTAGAAATAAGTAATAAGTTATTCAAAAAGTTAAATTTAATGATATCTGATTTTCCACTAATATTTAAGATGATATTAAAAGATGATATATATTTTTTAAAAGAAGGTCTTTCATCTAAAGCAATATCTGTTCTTAAACGATTGGCTATTATTCATAATCCTGAGTTTTATGAAAAACAAGCTAAAAGAATATCAACATATAAAATTGAAAGAATAATAGAATTGTTTAAAGAAAACATTGATTATATAAGTTTACCTAGAGGTTGCTTTAATGATTTGGTTGAACTTTTAGAATATTTTGATATTGCTTATGAAGTTGAAGATAGACGAATTTCATTAAAAGAAATTAATGTTGAGTATAATGCTATTTTAAGAGAAACACAAAAGAATGCTGTTGATACATTATTGAAATATGATAATGGATTGTTAATTGCTCCTACTGGTAGCGGAAAAACAATAATGGGAATGGAAGTGATTTCTAGACTTAAGAAGCCAACTTTAATCTTGGTAGAAAAAGTTAAGCTTTTGGATCAATGGAAAGAAAGAATTAATCAATTTTTAAAGATTTATTGCAACGAAGAAGTTATTGAACCAGGCATATATTATGGTGCTAAAAAGAAATTAACAGGAATAATCGATGTTGCATCTATTAAATCTATAAAAGATGAAGATAATATATATGATAAATATGAAATTATAATAGGTGATGAAATACACCATATTGCTAGCAAGACATATGAGGAGATAATTAGAAAATTTCAAGCCAAGCATATTTATGGTTTTACGGCAACGCCTAAAAGATCAGATAATTTAGAAAAGATTATATATAAGATTATTTCTCCAATAAGAGCTACATTAGAAGAGAGGAATAGAACATTTGAAAAGGTATTGAAACCTAGATTCACAAAATTCAAGAATAAAGATAGTTATGATTTGATGAACTATGCTGATTTATTAAATGAATTATATAAGGATTCCAACCGTAATCAACAAATCGTTGAAGACATAGTTGAGGAGTATAAGAAGAATAAGTGTATTTTAGTACTAACAGAAAGAATAGAACATATAAACATACTTAAGGATTTATTATCTCATGATTGTGATAATATTTACACTATAAGCGGTTCGGATGGTGCTAAAGCAAGACGCCAATTTAATGAATCAATTAATAGTCTTGAAAATAAATATATAATTATAAGCACAGGCTCTTTTCTAGGAGAAGGCTTTGATTTAGGTTCTTTAAATACATTATTTATTACGATGCCATTTAAATTCAGTGGAAAACTACAGCAACATACGGGAAGAATTCATAGAGAATACGAAGGTAAAAATCAAGTTGTTGTATATGATTATGTTGATATTAAAATTGGCAAATTGTCTCACCAATTTCAAATTAGATTAAACCAATATAAAAAAGAAAATTATAATGTAATTGATGAGAATGATGAGCCAGAGTTACTTTATGATTATTCTAATTATAGTAATCAGTTGTATGAAGATATTTCTAATGCAAATAATGTTAAACTATTATTTAATTATCATAAAAAAGAGAAATTGAATAAGTTGTTAGAATTAAATGATAGTATTGAGATTATTACAGATGAAGAAGTTAATTCTAATGTAAAAAAAATAAACGAGCATACACCTATAAATGCTATCATAATCGATGATAGAATTATATGGTATGGCAGCATTAATCCATTTGCTTATTCAAAAAAAGATGATACAATTATGAGAATTATTGATGAAGAATACGCGAAGGATATAATTAAATTTAGGTAGCTACTTAAAATTAATGAGTTAAATCATTTTCATCTGTAACAAATTTTTAAACAATACAATAAAAAGGCTTAGTTAAACCATAAAACATATTTATGATGTTTGTGAATTCTGGTCTAGGAAAAGTACCATCGTGTGCAAAAATGCATGAAAAACAGCCTTTTTTGGTGTTCGGAGTTTGCTATCATAGTTTTTCTTTACTATAAATAAAGATATATGGTACAATAATTATGGCATATGCCAAAAAGAGGTGTTAAGATGCCAAGATGTAGAAAGAGAATAGTATGTAAAGAGCCTGATGTTAAAGTGTTTATACCTCAGCAAAATGATAACAGCGAAATGTTGATTATGACTGTTGATGAATACGAAAGCATAAGACTGATTGACTTGGAAGGATTCAGTCAGGAAGAATGTGCTAATAAGTTAGGTGTTGCACGGACAACTGCTCAATTAATTTATAATAATGCGAGAGAAAAAATTGCAAAGGCGTTAGTGATGGGAAAGGGGCTTCAAATCGAAGGTGGAAATTATGTGCTTTGTGATGGAAGCCCACATTGTAAAAAATGTCATTTGACGAAATCTTACTTGAATCAAAGACAATTACAAGAAAAGGAGAATGAAATTATGCGAATAGCGGTAACATATGATAACGGAGAGGTATTCCAGCATTTTGGAAGAACCGAGAATTTTAAAGTATATGAAATAGAGAATAATCAAGTCATTTCTTCGGAAGTGATTAGCTCAAATGGACAAGGACATGGTGCTCTGGCAGGAGTGCTTGCAACAAATCAGATAGATGTACTTATTTGTGGCGGTATCGGAGGCGGTGCACAGATGGCGCTTGCAGAAGCCGGAATAGAACTGTGTGCAGGTGCAACGGGAAATGTGGATAAAGCAGTTTCAAGTTATCTTGCCGGCACACTTGTAAATACCGGTTCAAATTGTAATCACCATAACCATGAGGATAAACATACTTGTGGAGACCATGGTTGTGGAAAGCATTAATTTATAAAACGAATTGAGGTGTAAGAAATGAAAGTGGTAATTGTAGGTGGTGTGGCTGGTGGAGCTTCGGCCGCAGCAAGAATTCGCCGTCTGGACGAAAGTGCAGAAATAATTGTTTTTGAAAAGACAGGATATATTTCTTACGCTAATTGTGGTCTGCCATATTATATCGGTGATGTAATAACAGATCCCGGTGATTTGACACTTCAGACGCCGGAAAGTTTTTGGAAAAGATTTCGAATTTCAGTAAAAGTAAATCATGAAGTAACTAACATTGATGTGACCCAAAAGACAGTAAAAGTAAAAAATCTGCTTACAGGCACAGAATGGGAGGAAACTTATGATAAGCTCTTATTATCTCCGGGTGCAAAACCTGTAAGACCAAATCTGCCCGGAATTGACAGTGAAAAGATTTTTTCGCTAAGAACAGTAGAAGATACGTTTCGAATTCATGATTATTTGGAAAAAACAAAAGCACAAAATGTCGTGGTTGTGGGCGGAGGCTATATAGGTATCGAGGTTGCGGAAAATCTTAAGAATAAAGGTCTTAATGTGGCGATTGTTCAGAGGCCGAATCAGTTGATGAATACGCTGGATTATGATATGGCTACGTTTGTCCATAGTAAGCTTCGTGCAAAGGGGATTTCATTAAGACTGAATAGTAATGTTACCTCTTTTCGACAGGAGGGGGAATGCATTGTGACCCTGCTGGAAGATAATAGTGAAATAGTAGCGGATATGGTTTTACTTGCCATAGGGGTGGCACCCGAAAATAGTCTTGCAAAACAAGCAGGACTAAAGCTTGGTGTAAAAGGAAGTATTGTCGTAAATGATCGTATGGAAACCTCTATACAGGATATTTATGCTGTGGGTGATGCTATTCAGGTGAAACATTTTGTGACAGAAGAAGATACCGTAATTGCACTTGCAGGACCGGCGAATAAGCAGGGACGTATTGCAGCAGATAATATCTGTGGAGGGGATAACCATTATCAAGGTTCTATGGGTTCCTCCATAATAAAGATATTTGATATGACTGTTGCAGTAACTGGTTTGACTGAGAAAGTAGCTAAATCTATGGGAATTGATTGTGAAAGTGTTGTCCTTTCTCCAGCTTCTCATGCAGGTTATTATCCCGGTGCAAAGGTTATGACCATGAAGGTTGTTTTTGAAAAGGATACATGGAAACTTCTTGGAGCGCAGATTGTGGGAATAGAAGGTGTGGATAAGAGACTGGATGTGCTTGCCACAGCAATGCATGCCGGTATGAAAGCGAATATGCTTAAGGATTTAGATTTGGCATATGCACCACCGTTTTCATCGGCGAAGGACCCTGTTAATATGGCAGGATTTATGATTGAAAACATCAGGAATGGCTTTGTGAAACAGTATCACTGGGATGAGATTGCAGGCCTTCCGAGAGACGGAAGCGTTACATTATTGGATACCAGAACGGCATATGAGTATAAAAGTGGACACATTGATGGATACATCAATATTCCGGTGGATGAATTGAGAGAACGAATGAATGAAATTGATGATAGTAAGCCGGTGTATGTAATATGCCAGAGTGGTCTCAGAAGTTATATCGCTTGCCGAATATTAACTCAGAATGGTTTTGATTGTTACAATTTTTCTGGTGGTTACAGATTTTATGCCAGTGTAATTAAGGAAAAGGAAATGAGTGAATATACATACCCTTGTGGTATGGAAAAATAAAAAAGAGGAGGTATTTTATGAGGTACATATGTCAAATTTGTGGATATGTTTATGATGATGAAAAAGAAAAAGTTCCATTTGAACAGTTGCCGGAGGACTGGAAGTGTCCGCTTTGTGGTGCGGTTAAATCTGATTTTAAGCCGGAAGTGTCCAAAACAGAAGTAAATCCAGTCAGTGTGAATATAGAGGCTGCGGATCTAAAAAAACTTTCAGCGGGACAATTAGCTGCGGTATGCTCTAATCTTGCAAGAGGCTGTGAAAAGCAGTACAAATCGGAGGAAGCAGGTTTGTTCAATGAACTGGCAGCATATTTTACCAGTATTACACCTGCAGTAAATGATGCAACTGTTGAAAATGTGGCGAAACTGTTACAGGAGGATATAGATAAATATCCTACCGTTAGAGCTGTTGCGGACCAAAATAAAGATAGAGGTGCAGCAAGAATCTGTGTATGGGGTGAAAAGGTTACAAGAATGCTTTCATCACTGGTAAACAGATATCTGAATGAAGGAGAGACAATGCTTGCTGATACAGACATTTGGGTTTGTACAGTGTGTGGGTTTGTATATATTGGAGAGACACCACCCGAGCTTTGCCCGGTATGTAAAGTTCCTCCTTATAAATTTGAAAAGATAGAAGGGAGGGCATAAACATGGAATTAAAGGCAGTTAGAAACCTTAGACTTTGCACAAAGGATTGCTTGTGTCTATATGTATGTCCTTATGGAGCGACAGATACGGAAGATAGTATTATTGATATCAATAAATGTGTGGGATGCGGAATGTGTGCACAGGCTTGTCCTAGTGGAGCTATCAGCATGGTACCCGTTGAGTTTCCGCCACAACAATCTAAAACGGATGAAGTAAAGGTTACATTACACGAACTGGCACAGAATAAGTCTGATGGTGAGACTATGGCCAGACAAATAGCAGATACAACGGATGGGGAAGGACTTAGCCGTTTAATGAATGCGGTAGCCAAATCAGAAAGACTGATTGCGGAAGATATTGTTAGAGAATCAGGTTTTATGCTTCCACAGAGCAATAATGTACATGAGTTATTAGAGGAGTTGATTGCAAATCCTCCTACGTCAGACTTTCCAATGGATACAGCAAAGAAGTTATTAGAAATTGTTCCAAATAATGAAAAAAAAGAAAAATCGAAGGGAAAAACAATTATGACAACATGGAAATGTACAGTATGTGGTTATGTACATGAAGGCGAGGAAGCACCTGATAAATGTCCTTTATGTAAACAGCCAAAAGAAAAATTTAAGTTAGTAGAAGAACCAAAGAATCCTTATTCAGGTACTCAAACTGAAAAGAATCTAGAGGCTGCTTTTGCTGGTGAGTCTCAAGCAAGAAATAAGTATACTTATTTTGCTAGTGTTGCTAAAAAGGAAGGCTATGAGCAAATAGCTGCTTTATTCTTAAAGACTGCAGATAATGAAAAAGAACATGCAAAAATGTGGTTTAAGGAATTAAAAGGAATTGGTAATACAGCTCAAAATTTAGCTCATGCAGCAGAAGGTGAAAACTATGAATGGACTGATATGTATGAGGGCTTTGCTAAAACTGCAGATGAAGAAGGCTTCCATGAGCTTGCTGAAAAGTTTAGATTAGTTGCAAAAATAGAAAAGCATCATGAGGAAAGATATCGTGCTTTACTTCATAATGTAGAAATGAAGGAAGTATTTGAAAAAAGTGAAGTAAAGGTTTGGGAATGCCGTAATTGTGGTCATATTGTAGTTGGCACAAAAGCTCCTGAGGTTTGTCCTGTATGTAATCATCCTCAATCATATTTTGAGGTTAATGTTGAAAATTATTAATAGGGTGTTTTTTATATGAAATATTATATTTGTGAGCATTGTGGAAATATCATTGAATATGTGAAGGAGTCAGGTGTTCCAGTTATGTGCTGTGGTCAGAAGATGACAGAGCTTGTACCGGGAACCAGTGATGGAGCACATGAGAAGCATGTACCGGTTGTAATAGTGGATGGAGACAAGGTGACTGTTGAAGTTGGTGAAGTAGAGCATCCAATGGTAGAAGCACATTATATTCAGTGGATTGCTATTGAAACAACAAGAGGTAGTCAGAAAGTTAAATTAGAATATACAGATAAACCAAGAGCAGAGTTTAAACTTGCGGATGGAGAAGAATTTGTGGCAGCCTATGAGTACTGCAATTTACATGGTTTATGGAAGAAATAAGATATAGCAAATAGAGGTACACTTTCAGTTTGGACCTTTGTCTACCATAGTCTTAGGAGGAATACATATGTAGGTTAGATTGCTCCTGATTTAGTTAGTTTGACTAAAAATCACTTACAAAAGTAGAAGTGACATTGTCAGGTACTCTAGATGTAATAAATACTAATTTATCATATGATTATTATGAATTAGAGCTTTCAAATAAGGCCTTGAATAGTAAACGTATTAAAAAATTGTACAAGTTTTTATGTGACTTTATCTTTTTATATAGTTCTTAATGGTTATTCGGAAGATTTATGCAAGTGAGGTTTATATGACAAGATTACTTAAAAATGGAATGATTGTAAATGTATTTACTAATAGTTTAGAAAAAAAGAATGTGCTAATGAGCACTGAAGGAATTATACTTGGAGTAGGGAATTATGATACTGCAGATGAAATAATTGATGTATCAAATAAAATTTTATGTCCTGGTTTTATTGATGGCCATATTCATATAGAAAGCACAACTTTGATGCCTCATGAATTAGCGAAGGTTTGCTTACCTTGTGGTACTGTAGCAATTGTGGCTGATCCACATGAAATATGCAATGTTTGTGGACTAGATGGTCTTGCGTTTATATTATCATCTAGTGAAGGACTTCCAATGACAACATATATAATGCTACCATCTTGTGTTCCTGCAACTAAATTTGATGAGTCAGGTGCTAAACTGACTGCAAAAGATTTAAAGTATTTTTATTCTCATCCTCGAGTTTTAGGTTTGGCAGAAATGATGAATTATCCTGGTGTTATAAATGATGATCTAGAGGTAATGGAAAAGATTAATGATGCTAAAAAAATGAATAAGATTATAAATGGCCATGCGCCATTACTAACAGGTGAGGCGCTTGATAAATATATAGTTGCTGGAATTACAGATGATCATGAATGTTCGAGTGAATTAGAGGCCAAAGAAAGAATTCAAAAAGGACAATGGGTAATGATAAGAGAAGGAACTAGTGCTAGAAATCTTGAAGGACTTATTTCCTTGTTTGATGAGCCTTATTGTCAAAGATGCTTGCTTGTTACAGATGATAAGCATCCACATGATATATTAATGAATGGACATATTGATAATATTATTAGAAAAGCAGTTTCTTTAGGTAAAAGTGCTATTACAGGAATTAGAATGGCATCCTTGCAAGCGGCGCAATGCTTTGGTTTAAAAAATGTTGGTGCAATAGCACCTGGATATAAGGCAAACATTTTAGTATTAAATGATTTAAATACTATTGATATTAATGATGTTTATGTTAATGGTAATTTAGTTGTGGAAAACAAGAGGGTAATTGATTTTGAAATACCAAATGTAAGACCAGAAATACTTAAAAATATTTATCGTACATTTTATATGGATGATTTAAAAGAAGACGATTTTTATATTGAAGATAAGCATACAGATTGTAGAGTTATTGAAATCATTAAGGACCAATTATTATCAAATGAATTAATTTGTAGATTAAACTTTAATAAGAATAATGGAATTGATATTGAAAAAGATATTTTAAAAATTGCAGTATGCGAAAGACATTTATATACTAACCACAAAGGAGTTGGTTATATAAAGGGAATTGGGCTGAAGTCAGGTGCCATAGCTTCATCTGTTTCACATGATTCGCATAATTTAGTTATTATTGGTACAAATAATAAGGATATGGCTATAGCAGGTAATGCTATTAAAAAAATGGGTGGCGGACTTTGCGTAGTTGAAAATGGTCATGTATTAGCTCAAATGGCTCTACCTTTGGCAGGATTAATGACTACCAAATCTGCTAAAGAGATTTCTAATGAAAATGAAAATGTTAGAAATTCAGCAAGAAAGATAGGCTCTAATAATGATATTGAGCCGTTTATGTTAATGGCATTTATGGGACTTGTGGTTATTCCTCATCTTAAAATTACAACATTAGGATTAGTAGATGTAGATAAACAAGAAATAGTTCCTTTGTTTCTCGAAAATAAGTAATTAGTTGAGGATTAAGATTATGTATATGTATTATAATGTTGAAGATAAACCACCTGTTAAATAAAATAATTTTAGCTTCAATTCAGCAGTTAATGGCGACTTTAGCTGGAACTATTTCTTTACCTATGATTGTAGGAAATGGAATGAGTCAATCAGCTGCATTATTTGGTGCTGGAATTGGAACTATTGTTTATCTATTAATTACTAAATTTAAAAGTCCAGTTTTTTTAGGTTCTTCATTTTCATATTCAGGACCTATGCTTGCAGCATTTGCAGGTGCTGCAAGTATGTCAATAGGCTATTTTGGACTTCTATTAGGAGAGCCCTAGGCAGCTCTCCGTAAGACACAGGTAGGTAACAAAAGAATGAAAGAATGCCGTATTTTCTGTATGTTGCACTTCTCAAAGAGTTAATTATTTAATAAAGGAAATTGCAAAGAAAAAGATATTAAGCAGGACTTCTAACGAGACTGCTGAAAAAGTCTTTAGGATTTAGAGGTATGGAAACATATCTCTTTTTCTTTAATTTTATTGGTTTTCAATTACTAGTTTTCCTAGTATTTTATACTAAAATATGTTATAATATAAGTATAGAAATGAGTGATGAAAAATGATTAAACAAGAGTCTTTAATATTAAGCCCCTATATTGCTTTATATGATATTATTATTCCAAAAGATCACGAACTAAGACAATTAGCTGACTTAGTTGATTTTTCTTTTGTTGATGATATGTTAAAGGGTATGTATACATTAGATAATGGTAGACCTGGTTATAGACCTCAAGTTATGTTTAAATATTTAATGTTAAAAAGAATGTATGAATTATCTGATAGAGATGTTGTTAAACATGCTATGACAGATATGGCATATAAATACTTTTTAGGTCTTGCACCTGAAGATCCTGTTATTGAAGCTTCATCACTTACTAAATTTAGAAAATTAAGAATGAAAGATGAATCCATTATGGATAAGCTTATTTCTAAATCAGTTGAAATTGCTTTAAATAATGGAATAAAATTATCTAAAACTTTAATTGTTGATTCTACTCATAGTGAAGCTAGATATAATGCTAAAAGTGCTAGAGAGTATTTGCTTGAAATTTGTAAGAATTTAAGAAAGAAAGTTTACGATATTGATGAAACATATACTGAAAAGATGCCTAAGAAATTAACTCAATCTCAAATTGGTTTATACGAAAATGTAATAGAATATTGTCAAAACGTTATTGACACTGTTAAAAATGATGAAAGCCTTGTTGCTAGACCAAATATTGCTGAGAACATTAATTTATTACAAGAAACTATTGATGATACAAATGAAGAATTGCTGATATCCAAAGATGAAGACGCTAAGGTAGGGCATAAAACTGCTGATTCTTCATATTTTGGGTATAAAACGCATATTGCTATGACTCCTGAAAGAATAATAACTGCCGCCACTGTAACCTCTGGTGAAAAGCACGATGGTAAAGAATTACAGTCATTAGTTGATAAAATGGAATCCAATGGTGTTGAGGTTGAAGCTAAAAATGCTGAACTAAAAAATCAGCATGGATATGCTCATTCATCTTATTCAGGTCTTCATGGTATGACTCTTCAAGCTGGTGTTTCGATTTTTGTCGTGAATTTGAAGAGGATACTACGCCTTAAAAACGGAAAAGAAGGTAAATAATTCATAAAGATACCTTCGTTTTCCATTGAATATAATAAAAAATGAAGAAATTATGACTTTTAAATCATAAAATCTTCATTTTTATTTTTGACTTAATTTTAACTGCGAAAAATACATACCATTTTCAGCAGTCTCCTTCTAACCCTGCTTTTTATTTTTGTAAAAAATATTCTAATAGTAGTTCTTTAATCATATGTTGGGGGAAAAACATTTTTACATTTTGTGGAACAAAAGCAAAACAAAAGTTCCACACAGGAGGCTATCATGGAAAATAATATTTCTAATTTAATACATGAACGTGAAATGATTAATTCTAGGATGAAAAGAATGATATATGGATCAATTGAAATAAGAGAAAAAAGTAATAATAGATATATATATATGTTTATAGAAGGATTGATGAGGCTGAGCTGCACACTTGTTTATTTATTCGCGAGTAAGGCTCTTTTTTATTTTTATCAAAAAACATAAAATTATATTTATAATATGCATATGTCAAATTATTTTTCTAAAATTATATACTATGTATATAAAATTCAATTTTTTCTATGCAAATGTCATATTTCATGGTACAATATTATTAAAGGATGTGGTCACATGAAATATGGTAGAGGCTATGTTTATGACTTATACTATCATATCGTTTGGTGTGTTAAATA
>CAMEJG010000030.1 GCA_945919465.1 uncultured Anaeroplasma sp.
ATGATAATAATAAAACTATAAAAATAATGGTAGGTGCCTATCAAATATGCTTACAATTTAATTTATCATAAAGAAAAAGGAAATCATACCATCCAAATTATAGAAGGGATTGATTTCCTTTTTTATATATTTATTTATTTTCTAATAAAGGCTTTAAATATTTTCCAGTATAAGATTCCTTAACCTTACATAACTCTTCAGGTCTACCACTAAATAATACATTACCGCCCTTATTACCACCTTCAGGTCCCATATCTACAATATAATCTGCAAGCTTAATTACATCTAAATTATGCTCAATAATAATAACTGTAGCATGTAAATCAGCAATTCTTCCAATAACCTCCATCAGTCTTTTAATATCATCTGTATGAAGCCCTGTTGTAGGTTCATCAAGAAGATATAAGGTTCTTTCAGTTATCTTAGAATGAAGCTCATAAGCTAATTTTACTCTTTGAGCCTCTCCTCCTGATAGAGTAGTAGATGATTGACCTAGCTTCATATACCCCAAACCTACATCAAATAAAGTTTGAAGTTTTGATTTAATTTTAGGAAAAGCATCAAAAAATTCTAAAGCATCCTCAACAGTCATATTTAATACATCAGAAATATTCTTGCCCTTAAATTTTATTTCTAAGGTTTCAGATTGAAATCTCTTACCCTTACAAACCTCACAAGGTACATATACATCAGGTAAAAATTGCATTGATATTCTCTTTACTCCATCACCACCACAAGCCTCACATCTTCCACCTTTAACATTAAATGAGAATTTTGATTTATCATATCCCTTAATTTTAGCATCAGTAGTTTGACTGAATAATTCTCTAATATCATCAAATACTCCTGTATAGGTTGCAGGATTACTACGTGGAGTACGTCCTATAGGCTGTTGAGAAATTTGAATAATTCTATCAATTTGTTCTAAACCCTTAATTTCTTTTACTAATCCAGGAACAATCTTTTTAGATTTATATAATTTAATATAAGCGTTCTTATATAAAACTTCATTAACTAAAGAGGATTTACCACTTCCTGAAACTCCAGTAACAACAGTTATAACACCAAGAGGAAATTTAACATCAACATTTTTTAGATTATTTTGTTTAGCTCCAACAACCTCTAAAAATCTTCCATCAAGTTTTCTTCTTTCTTTGGGTACTTCAATTTTCAATTTTCCTGATAAATATAATCCAGTGATACTATTAGGATTATTCATAACCTCAATAGGAGTACCTAACGCTACAACCTCACCACCATGAACACCTGCCTTTGGTCCAATATCAACCAAAAAATCACAAGCCTTCATTGTATCCTCATCATGCTCAACAACTATTAAAGTATTACCTAAATCTCTCATTTCCTTAAGAGTATTAATTAATCTATCATTATCTCTTTGATGTAGTCCAATAGAAGGCTCATCTAATACATATAAAACTCCAGTTAATTGAGAACCAATTTGAGTTGCAAGTCTAATTCTTTGAGCTTCACCACCTGATAAGGTATCAGCACTTCTTGATAATGACAAATATTCAAGTCCTACATTAATTAAGAATTTTAATCTATCACAAATTTCCTTTACAGCTAATCTTGCAATTTCTTTTTTCTCATTAGATAATTCTAAGTTACAAAACCAATTATAGCATTCCTCAATACTCATATCACAAATATCAGCAATACTTTTATCATTAATTAATATATTAATAACTGAATCATTTAATCTTCTACCATGACATGTATCGCAAGAGCGCTCAACCATATAGCCCTCAATCCATTCTCTAATCCAGTCAGAATTTGTTTCTACATATCTTCTTTCAAAATTAGTAATTACTCCCTCATAAAAATCTCTTTTATCATGATTTCTTCCTGATGAAGAATTCATCTTAAAATCAATCATATCAGGAGAACCATATAAAATAACTTTTTTTTGATCTGAAGTTAAATCCTTAAAAGGCTTCTTCATATCTATTTTATAATGATTACAGGTTTGAATAAGCTCTAATCTACTTAAATTGTCCTTTTCCCAATTTTTATAAGGAATAATAGCATTATCCTCTATCGATTTTTCACTATCTATTACTAAATCAGCTGAAACTGATAATTTTTTTCCTAATCCATTACAATCAGGACAAGCTCCTAAAGGATTATTAAAAGAAAATAACCTAGGCTCTAAATTTTTAACACTATACCCACATAAAGGACAAGCATAAACAGTAGAATAGAAATCTTCTTTGCCATCACAATATAAAACACAATACCCATTAGATTCCTTTACCGCAAGCTCAACTGCTTCAAATATTCTACTTCTTACTCCCTCCTTCATAACAAGTCGTTCTATAACAATATTAATATCATGCTTTTTATTTCTTTCAAGTATAGGAGGATTTTCAAGCTCAATACTTTCTTTATCAACAAGCGCTCTAGTATATCCTAAAGCCAAATATTTAGAAAAAATATTCTTATGCTCGCCCTTTTGTCTAAAAACAACTGGAGAAGTAATATATAATCTAGAGCCCATAGGATATTCCATTATTCTATCTACTATCTGATCAATAGATAATGAAGAAATAGGTATTTTATGAGTAGGACAATATGGAGTACCTATTCTTGCGAATAAAACTCTTAAATAATCATATATTTCAGTAACAGTACCTACTGTAGAACGAGGATTATGACTTGCTGATTTTTGATCAATAGAAATAGCTGGAGATAATCCCTCAATAGAATCAACATCAGGTTTTTCATTAGAACCAATAAATTGTCTAGCAAATGATGATAAAGATTCAACAAATCTTCTTTGACCTTCCTGATAAATTGTATCAAAGGCTAAAGAGGATTTACCACTTCCTGAAACACCAGTCATAACAATAAGCTTATTTTTAGGTAATTCTATATTAATATTTTTTAAATTATTCTCTCTAGCACCCTTAACAATTATTTTATCATTCATTTTAATTCTCCTTAATTTTTTCTAGGAATTCAGCTTCATCCATAATATAAATACCTAATGCTTTAGCCTTATCATATTTACTTCCAGGATTATCTCCTAAAATTAAAATATCAGTTTTTTTACTTACAGAATCACTTAATGCGCCACCTAATCGTTCAATAATACTTTTAGCTTCACTTCTTCCCATAGAAGCTAAGGTACCAGTTAATACACATTTCTTATTTGAAAAATAACTATCCTTCACCTCTAAAGAACGATATTCCATGTTTAAGCCTAATTCCTTTAATTCATTAATTAGCTTAATATTTTCTTCATTATTCATATAATTGACTAATTCTTTTGCAATAACCTCACCAACATCACCTATAGAAATAATATCTTCATATTTAGCATTAATTATATTATCAATATTCATAAATTTCTTACAAATAATTTTAGAAACCTTACTACCACAATGTCTAATACCTAGTCCAAATAATAAACAATCTAAATTATTACTTTTACTACTTTCAATAGCTGATAATAAGTTATCAATACTTTTCTTACCTAAGCCTGGTAATACAATAAGTTCTTCATAATGATCCTTTAATCTAAAGATATCAGCTATAGATTTTATAAATCCTTCATTATATAAAAGCTCACACATTTTATCACCTAAGGAATCAATATTATAAGCAGGCTTAGAAGAAAAATGAATAAGACTATTAATAATTTTTTCCTCACATAAAGGATTAACACAATAATAATCTGCTTCATTTATTTTTCTAACTAATTTACTATTACAGCAAGGACAATTAGTAATCATTTTAAAAGGAATAATATCATTACCTCTTTCCTGAGTAATAGGCCTTACAACCTCAGGAATAACATCTCCAGCCTTACGAATAATTACAGTATCATTAATATGAATATCTTTACTTATAATATAATCTTCATTATGTAAAGTAGCCTTACTTATTAATGATCCTTGAACAAATACTGGCTTGAAGCTTGCAACAGGAGTAATAACACCAGTTCTTCCTACCTGATAGAAAATATCAATAAGCTTAGTAGATACCTCCTCAGGAGGGAATTTATAAGCAATAGCCCATTTAGGATATTTTACTGTTTCACCAATAATATCATGTAAATCTATTTCATTAACCTTAATTACAATTCCATCAATATCATATGGTAAATCTGGTCTTTTTCGTCCCATTTCTTCAATATATGAAAATACATCCTCAATAGTATTACAATGACGATATAAAGTATTAACCTTAAATCCTAATTCCTTCATACTAATTAATGCTTCCTCTTGAGTTTTTACATTTTGACTTAAATTATAATATAAAAAAGCATCTAGATTTCTTTTAGCCGCAATCTTACTATCTAATTGTCTAACAGAACCAGCTGCAGCATTTCTACAATTTGCAAATAATTCTTCTTCATTTTCTTCACGCTCTAAATTAAGCTCAATAAAACTCTTTTTAGGCATATAGATTTCTCCTCTAACCTCAATAGTTAAAGGTTCTTTTAATTTTAAAGGAATACTCTTAATAGTTTTTACATTATGAGTAATGTTTTCTCCAACTATACCATTACCACGAGTAGCTCCTTGTACTAAAATACCATTCTCATATTTCAAAGAAACAGAAAGGCCATCTATTTTAAGCTCACATAAATATGTAGCAGTAGGTGCTACATTTTTTACTCTTTTATCAAAATCTCTTAGCTCATCTAAGCTAAATGCATCAGAAAGTGATGCCATTTTAACTGAATGAGTTACCTTTTCAAATTTAGATAAGACTTCTCCTCCAATTCTATTAGTTGGAGAATCGAAGGTTTTATATTCTGGATTTTCATTTTCAAGCATAATAAGCTCATTCATTAATCTATCATATTCATAATCCTCCATAATAGGATTATCATTGACATAATAAGCTACTGATGCTTCATTTAATATTTCCTTTAATTCGTTAATTCTTGATAAAACATTCATAAAATCGCCTCCAATTGACCAGTAGTATTATACCACAGATTTTTATTTTCTTTGCATAAATAAACCATTTTATAACAAAATATAAATCTTCATATTTATAAGGATTCAATAGGCAAAAAATATACTTAATCATCTATTAAATATAAATAATCAGAGTCTATAAATACTTATATAAATTAAATAATTTTGACATTAATACCATTAACCTTCAAATGTCATAGTATTTTTCAATTTCAAGCTGATATTTTCATAAATAGAAATATATTTTTATCTAATTATTTTATATTTAAAATATTTTTCTTGAAAATTAATAAATTCCTTAATTTCTTCATCTGAATAATATGAATCTTTTCTGGCTACTATTAATTTATCTTCAATATCATTTGTTCTATTTATTATTGCAATAACAGTACCTATAAATATAGTTAATGGCTCATCTACTCCAATTACATATGCATCCTGATATTCTCCATCTAAGGCTATAAACTCCTTTATATAGCCATAATTTATTGGATAAATTATATCTTCATGCTTTGGATGCTTAGTGCCAAGTGGTCTATCTATATAAACAGTAACTTCACTTCCAATTAATGATTTTAGTTTTTCAATTAATTCCATTCTATTAATATACATATAATCACAACCTTTTTATTACAATTTCATTTTAGTTGTAAGTGTATTTAATGTCAAACCAAAAATAGCTTAATGCTATATTCCTAAATTAAAAAGCCATTAAATTTTTCAATCTAATGACTTATATTGTATTAATCTATTTTTCTAATGGAAGGATGAGATCCCTTTAGGGTTTTAATTCCATGTGGAGCTTTAAACGCTACACTAATAATATCACCCTTAACAGAAACAACAAGTCCATCTCCAAAGGATTTATGATTAATCTTATCACCAACTTTAAAATTAGAAGTATTAGTAGTTATTTCTTCTTTCTTTTTTAATTCTTCCTTAGGAATTACTGTCTTTTTAATACTTGCTCTTCTAAGTTTAAAATAATCATCATAATATTCATTATTCATTTCTTTAATGAATCTTGATGGATGCATATAAGAATCATTACCAAATAAGAATCTTGATTGAGCATTAGTTAAATATAAATTATCCTTAGCTCTTGTAATTCCTACATAGCATACTCTTCTTTCTTCTTCTATTTCTTCATTTGAAATAGAATTCATAGAAGGAAATATTCCTTCTTCCATTGCAACCATAATAACATTTTTAAATTCTAAGCCCTTAACCTGATGGAAGGTTGAAAGTCTAACACAATTATCATTTGCTACATCATCACTATCAGTTCTTAAGGCTAAATCAGTTAATAGAGCATCTAAAACACCTTCATTGTTTTTTTCCTCATCATAAGAATCTAAGGCTTCCTTTAATACAGATTTAAATTCTTTAATGTTTTCAATTCTATCTAAATAAGTATCTTCATCTTGTTTTAATGCTTCTTCATAGCCAGTTTTTTCTAATATTAAATCAATAATTTTTGGTAATTGTATTTCATTTACTTTAGTTTTTATTTCATCTATTACAGTTTTAAATCTTACTAAATTATTTGCTGCTGCTCCACTACCTTCATAATAATCTATTGCTTCAAATAGTGAACAATTATTTATTAATTTTATATCATCAAGCTTTTTAATAGTTGCATCTCCTATTTTGCGTTTAGGCTCATTAATTATTCTTCTAAATGAAAAATCATCATCATTATGAATAATTAATCTTAAATAGGCTATCATATCCTTTATTTCTTTTCTACTAAAGAAAGATAATCCTCCATATATTTTATAGGGAATATTATTTCTAACTAAAACATCCTCATATCCACGAGATATATAATTAGCTCTATATAATATTGCAAAATCACTATATTTATCACCAGATAATAACCCTTTTTTTATTGTATCTATAACATACATCGCCTCATCATAAGCAGTATTTGCATTATAATAAATAGGCTTGTTTCCATTTTTATTATTAGAATACATTACTTTTTTTATTTGATTTGGGTTATGTACAATAATTGAATTTGCTAAATTTAATATTTCAGTAGTAGAACGATAATTCTTTTCTAATAATATTAATTGAGTATTTTTATAATCATTTCTAAAATGATTTATATTTTCTATTTTAGCTCCTCTAAAGGAATAAATAGATTGAAAATCATCACCTACAACAAATATATTTTGATATTTTGCAGATAATAATCTAATTAATTTATATTGTAAAAAATTAGTATCTTGGAATTCATCTACTAATATATATTGAAATTTTTGTTGATATTTTTCTAAAATAAATAAATTATTTTCAAATAATTCAATAACATTAATAATCAAATCATCAAAATCCATTAAATTTTCTTTTTTAAGACGCTCCTGATAGTAACGCTTAACAGTTAAATAACAAGAATTTAATAATGGATCCTTTACAGAATAATCATAGAAATTTTTACTTTTAGAAATAATATTTCTTATTTCCTTTGGTTTATAGGAATCAATGTTTTTTTCCTTCATTATTTCTTTAACTATTTTTAATGAATCCTCTTCATCAATAATAGTGAATCCTTTTTTATATGGAGGAATATTATCTATTTCCATTCTTAATATCTTTACAGCAAAACTATGAAATGTTGAAATCCACATATATTTAGTTTCAATATCAAGCATATTAGCTATTCTTTCTTTCATTTCTCCTGCTGCTTTATTAGTAAATGTCACCGCAAGAATACCTGAAGGAACAATGCCAAGCTCTTTGATAATATATGCAATTCTAGTTGTTAAAACCTTTGTTTTTCCAGAACCTGCTCCTGCCATTACCATAACTGGCCCTTCAGTTGTAGTTACCGCAAGCACTTGGGCTTCATTTAATCCTTGAAGTAAATCACTCATAATATGCCTCTATTCTAAATCCAAAAATTCCTCATATGTAGTTAAACGATCTTCATATGAGCCATCCTTATGGAAGGCAATAATTCTATTAGCTACAGTTTCTAATAATTCTGCATCATGACTTGAAAATAAAATATTACCTTTATAATTTTTCATACCTTCATTCAATGCAGTAATAGATTCCAAATCTAAATGATTTGTAGGGTCTTCAAGTACTAAAATATTAGGACTTTCAAGCATTAGCTTAGCTAAAATACATCTTACCTTTTCTCCACCAGATAAAACATTACATTTCTTTAATGATTCTTCACCACTAAATAGCATTCTACCTAGCCAGCCACGAATAAATGTTTCTGTTTGATCATCCTTTGAATATTGTCTTAACCAATCAATTAAGCTTAATTCTTTATTGAAATATTCTTTATTATCCTGCATTAAAAAGCCTACATTAGTGGTTACTCCCCATTTGAATTTACCTGTATAATCTGTATCTTTACCAGATAATATATTAAATAAAGTAGTAATTTGTAAAGAATTTTCAGCTAAAAATGCTATTTTATCATTCTTATTAACAGTGAATGTCAAATTTTCAAATACTCCTGGTTTAGTTAGCTTTTCAACCATTAAAATATCATTTCCAACCTCACGGCTTGGCTTAAAGCCAATATAAGGATATCTTCTTGATGATGGTTCTATTTCCTCTACATTAATCTTTTCAAGTAGCTTCTTACGACTTGTAGCTTGACGAGATTTAGATTTATTTGCAGAGAATCTCGCAATAAATTCTTGTAGCTCTTTAATTTTTTGTTCTGATTTTTTATTTTGATCCTTTTGTTGTTGTAATGCTAATTGAGATGATTCATACCAGAATTCATAATTACCTACATAAAGCTTAATCTTACCAAAATCAACATCACATATATGAGTACATACATTATTTAAAAAGTGACGGTCATGAGATACAATTAAAACTGTATTTTCAAAATTCAATAAGAAGTTTTCTAACCATCTTGTTGATTTATAATCAAGATTATTAGTAGGCTCATCTAATAATAAAATATCAGGATTTCCAAATAAAGCTTGAGCTAATAATACTTTAATCTTTAATTTAGCATCTATTTCACCCATAAGCATATGATGAAACATAGAATCAACTCCTAAGCCATTAAGTAAGCTTTCTGCATCACTTTCTGCTTCCCAGCCTCCAAGTTCAGCAAATTCACCCTCAAGCTCTGCAGCTCTAACTCCATCTAGATCAGTAAAATCCTCTTTTGCATATAAAAGATCCTTTTCTTCCATTATTTCAATTAATCTTTTATGACCTAATAATACAGTATTTAATACTGTTCTATCATTATAAGCATTTTGATCCTGCTTTAGTACACTCATACGCTCATTTTTATCCATTACTACTTCACCAGTAGTAGATTCAATTTCACCAGATAAAACCTTTAAAAATGTAGATTTTCCTGCTCCATTAGCTCCAATAATACCATAACAATTGCCTTTACTAAAGGTTATATCTACATGCTCAAAAAGCTTTCTTGGGCCATATTGTAATCCTAAATTAATAGTTTTTAACATAATAATCTCCTTTTTTATACGAACGAAAGGGCTGCCTAAAGGCAGTCCTTATTACTTAAATGATGATTTTAATTCACAAGTTCTATTAAATACTAAATGATCACTAGTTGAATCCTTATCAGTAACATAATAACCATTACGAATAAATTGATAATGTGTAAGTGGCTTAGTATCAGCTAAAAATTCCTCAACATAGCCATTTTTAATTATTAATGAATTTGGATTTAATCTTTCCATAAAATCTAAATCCTTATTTTCTTCTGTTTCATCAATCATTAATGGTTCAAATAATCTAAATTCAGCATTAAGTGCTGTTTTAGCATTAACAAAATGAATATTACCATTAGGCTTTCTTTCATTAAAGCCACTACCACTTCTAGTTAATGGATCATATGTAGCATGTATCTTTGAAATATTACCCTCGCTATCATATTCAACACTAGTTGCTGTAATAAAATAGGCATGCATTAAACGAACCTCAACCCCTAATGCAAGTCTTTTCCATTTTTTATTAGGCTTTTCTAAAACAAAGTCAGCACGCTCAATATAAACATATTTACTAAATGAAATCTTACGAGAACCTAATTCTTCATTTTCTTGATTATTAGGACAATCCATATATTCAATCAAATCTTCAGGATAATTATCAATTTCAACTAAAACTGGATCAATAACTGCATTTGGCCTATAAGTTTTAAGCTTTAAATCATTTCTTAATTCTTCTTCTAATGCTTCAGAAGAAACAGTAGAATTTACTCTAGATAATCCAGTACCTAATATAAAGTTTCTTATACTATCAGGAGTATAACCTCTTCTTCTTAAACCACATAAAGTAGGCATTCTAGGATCATCATAACCTGATACCTTTTTAGCATCAACTAAGGCTCTTAAATATCTTTTAGACATAATAGTATTTGTGATATTTAAACGACCAAATTCATATTGATGAGGTGTTGATTCTACCTCACAATTATTAATAACCCAATCATATAATACTCTATGATTATCATATTCTAATGAACATAATGAATGAGTAATTCCTTCAAAAGCATCCTGAAGTGGATGAGCAAAATCATACATAGGGAAAATACACCATTTAGTTCCTTGTCTATGATGATTTAAATGTAAAATACGATACATTGCAGGGTCACGTAAATTAATATTAGGACTAGCCATATCGATCTTAGCTCTTAGAGTCTTTTCTCCATCCTTATATTTACCCTGTCTCATTTCTTCAAATAATTTCAAATTTTCTTCTATACTTCTGTCTCTATAAGGAGAATTAATACCTGGTTCTGTTAAGGTACCACGATATTTACTCATTTCCTCTTGAGATAAATCATCAACATATGCTAAGCCCTTTTTAATTAATAAAATAGCCTTCTCATAGGTTTTTTCAAAATAATCAGAACCATAAAATATATTAGTTGGCTTATAGCCTAGCCATGCTAAATCCTCAATAATACCCTCAACAAATTCTTGATCCTCTTTTGCTGGATTAGTATCATCAAATCTTAGATTTGTTGTACCATTAAAGGAAGCAGCAAGCTCAAAGTTTGTAATAATCGCTCTAGCATGTCCTATATGTAAATAAGCATTAGGCTCAGGTGGGAATCTCGTCGCAATAGAATCTACCTTATGCTCCCTTAAATCATTTTCCATTATTGTTTTAATAAAGTTATTTATTTCTGCCATAAACTCAACCCCTTAAAAATCTAGACTAATTATATAATAAAAACAATAAAAACTCTATACCTTGAAAGCATTTTTTAATCTAAAAGAAAAAAATATTTAATGGTTTAATGATACATTGAAAATCATATTCTAAAATCTCAAATATAATTTATGATTATTTTAACAAAAATTTGAACACAAAACTATAAGTCTATAAAAATTAATTATAATATCATAAAATATTTGTAACTTTTATGTATAAAAATAAAGGTAGAGTTAACCACCTTTATTTTAAATATTTATTTAAGATATTAATTATTTCTTTAATTCTAATTGGTTTAGTTATAAAATCATTCATTCCACTTGATAAAGCATTATTTCTATCCTCATCAAAAGCATTTGCTGTCATCGCAATAATAGGAATATTATTAATATCATTATCTAAACCTCTTATTCTTCTTGTTGCTTCATAACCATCCATTTTAGGCATTTGAATATCCATAAGAATTAAATCAAAATCACCATATTTAGACTTAGAAATAATATCTAAGGCAACAACTCCATCATCAGCTACAGTTACATTAAGTCCATATCCAGTTAAAATATCATAAGCAATTTCAGAATTTAATGTATTATCCTCAACTAATAAAATATTCCTTCCTTTATAGTTAATAATACTATCATCTGTTTTATTAGTAGATATAATAATTTTATTATTAGAAATATAATTCAATGTTTTTATAACCTTACTTCTCCATAATGGCTTATAGCATATTGTAATATTTTCGCTATTAGGAATATTTTCTATATTAGAATAGCTATATAATCCAAATATTATTTTAGTAGTTTCTTTTATATATTTAAAAGCATTAACATAAAAATCATTATCATATTTAATTATTGATTCATCAATATAAATTAAATCATAATTATTATTTTTAATTATATCTATCGCATTATTATATTCATTTATATATTCAGCATTGATATTAATACTCTTAAGTAAAGTACTAAATTCCATACAATTTTCTTTATTATCACAAATAATTAATGCGTTATTAAAATCAAAATTACATTCAATTTCTTCGTTTTTAGCTAATTTAAATCGCAATGTAACAATTATCTCAGTACCAACATTCTCTTCTGTATTAACTAAAATAGTACCACCCATTAAATCAATAATATTTTTTACAATTGCCATTCCTAATCCTGTACCCTGAATTTTACTAACAGTTGAAGTTTTTTCTCTTTCAAATGGAGTAAATAGCTTCTTAACGAATTCTTGGCTCATTCCAATACCACTATCTTTAATTCTAAATTCATATGTAGCAAAATTTTCATCCTTAATGAGTTCAGAAACCTTAAGTTCAATAATACCATTTTCATTTGTAAATTTAATTGCATTTGATAATATATTTATTAATATTTGATTTAAATGGGTTCTATCACAATAAATATTTTCATCAATTAGATTATATACATTAATATAAAATCTTAAATTTTTATTATAAATACTACCACTAATAATATTACCAAGCTCAACAAAAATATCTTCTAAATTTTCTTTATTTTCACTGATATTAAATTTTCCATTTTCAATACGACTCATATCTAAGATATCATTGACTAATGATAATAAATGGTTACTAGAGGATAATATTTTTTCTAAATAATTTTCTATCTTTTCTTTATTATCAATATTATTAATAGCTAATGTAGTAAATCCTACAATAGCGTTCATAGGAGTTCTAATATCATGAGACATATTACTTAAAAAGAAATTTTTAGCATTATTAGCACTTTCAGCAATCTTTACTGCCTCTTCTAATTGTTGATTAATTTTTCTATCATTAGTTCTATCAGAAAAAACTAATATATATTTATTTTCTCCTAAAATATTAGTACACATCACAACAACATAAAACCATTTTATTTCTTTAGTCTTAAGATGAATATATTCTCTTGACCATTCCTTTTGTTCACCTGGTTTTATTTCACTTATTAAATCTAAAATACTAACAGAATTTTTATCTATTAATAATTCCCTTAATATATTAATATCCTTACAAATTCTTTCTTTACTAATTCCAACTAATTTATCAACATTTGGACTAATATAATTAATTTTACTAATTGATGAATCAATCATCATAAATATATCATCAATATTGATAGATAATTTTGTAAATAATTCATCACGATATAGAATTTCAATATCCTTTTCCTTTAATTTCTCTCTATTATTCCAAATAACAATTCCAACAATAGCGACTATAAATACAATAAATAAACCAGAAACTATAATTAGGGTTGTTCTTTGAAGAGAATCCATACTATTATTTACAACACGAGTTGGAACTAGACCAAATAAAAACCAATCTTCTAGATCAATTTTATGATATAAAAAATAATAATCAATATTATTAATTGTAACCTTTCTAGATCCATTTTGACTAAGCTTCAAATCATTTTTTATTTCTAATATTTCATCACTAGATAAATTAGATCTTTCATCTAATAAAGCTAATATATTATGAAAGCTTGTAATATTATTGACATTATTATTTACAATTACTCTTCCATCTGAATGGGCAATAAAGCTAATAGCATTATCATCAAATGAGGATACCTCTATTAATTTATCAAAATCAGAATTATTAAAGCTTATCGCAATCGCATCATATTCAAAGGTTCTAAATATTCCATTTTTAATAGGAATAACAAAAAGCATTAATTGAGGTTCTCCTGGTACTACTACATTGACTAAAATATCCTTTTTTTCATAAAATAAATCTGATATTTTATCCTTTAAATCAATATAACCATTTTTATTATCAATTGTTTGATAATTACAATCATGAGATATAAAATAAAAATTTGTATAACCAATATTATTTTTTGAATCCTTAATATATGATTCAATTTCAGCTTCATCATCAACATCAGAAATATAATCACTCATCATATGAAGATTACTCCAATTTTTATTTATAAGAGAGTCTAATGAATAATTAGTTTGATTATATATTTCATTTAAATGGGAAATACTTTCTTTATAAATAGTATCACTAACAAAATTAAAATAGAAAATACTACTTATTATAACAATTACTAAAATTATTATAGAAGTTATAGCTATTATAATCTTCTTTTTCATAAGTACCTCCCACTATCATTTTATTTTATTTTAACATAATTAGTAGGCTTTTCAAATTGTTTTCCACCTTCTAATACATTTAATAATACACTTAATGCAGTTAGCTTCTTATCAAATACCATTTTCTCATTTAAAAATTCTGGCAATTGACAATTTCCATAAATGCTTGATGTAATATAGCTATTATCTCCAAACATCATAACATTATATAATTTATCATCCTCTAATGGCCTACCATTTATTAAAACATCTATTAATTTATAGCTTCCATCCTTATTATCCTTAATAGAATATTCCATTCCACTAACTACTGGAATTAAATTTTTATTTCTAATTGGATTTGAATTATCCTTAGTATTAATTAACCATTCTAATACTAGAATTATTTCTTCTTTAGTTAAATAGCCTTGTCTAATATAGGATTTATTACCACAAAGCCAACCTAATTGTTCTTCATTATATTCACCACTAAATATTGGTGTTGTAACTACTGTAGAATATCCAATAGCTATTTCATTTGAAAGACCCTTTCTTAATGTATTTAAGAAACTTGATTGACTAGGATTTCCACCTTCAATTAATTTATAATCATAATATTCTAATTGATTAGTAATAACAGGCAATTCTTCTTTAATTTTATTTTTAGCAATTCTATTATTAAATTCTTGATATGCTTCATTTGAATCATATTCCTTGGTAATCATTTTTTGGACAATATCTTTAGAGATACTAAACATTTCTATTGAAGCTAATCTTATATATAAATGATTTTTATTTATACAATCTTTAACCTCACTAAATACCTCATTTATCTTTATATCTACATCTTTATTATAGCTTAATACTGCTTTACTAGTAGATACACGCTTTTGTCCTTCATCACTAAAAATAGCCTTTAGTACACTTTTAATTGCTTCTTCTTTTTTTTCTTCCCTTTGAATATCCTTATTCACTGCAATTTGGCAAGTTGGATAAGTGAGTAGCCAACTATCATCTTTTGTTTCTCCAAAATAAGGAAGCATCACTGCATTCATTCCAGTTACTTCTCTTATTACTACGCAGTCACTTGCAGTCCCACGCATAATTGCAGCCTCATTATCATAAAAAGCTTCTTTCATTGTGCCAAATTCTACAAAATCAGAACTATTATCAACAAAAGTATCATTTAAATAATTACTAAAATTATTAAATACATTCTTCCATAAATTATTATTTAATTCAGTTTCACCTTGAATAAAGCCTTCATATTTAGTTCTCCAAATCATACCCTCAAGATTCATTAGATTTGGTATTGAAGAACCCTGAAGAGCTTCTAGGCAAGAATAATCCTCATGATAATCATTAATATATCCTTTTATTCCTAAATTTTCAAAAGCTAAGCAAGCTTCTTTAAATTCTTGATAATTTGTAGGAAGCTTAATATTATTTTTAGTAAACAAATCAACATTAGCAATATATCCATCTACCTCAGCACACATAGGTAGCCATCTAATAGCGCCACTTTCTTCTCTATTATATGATAAATAGCTATCATAAAAGCTTCCGACAATATCACTTTCACTTAAATCTAATAATGAATCAGATAAATCAACTGCATCATATAATGAAAAGCGTCTACAAGTAATAATATCTGGTAAATAATTTCTATTTTTTAAATCTTTAAAATATTCAATAGAATTATGACCAATAACAAAATTAAAATCAATCTCAGGAAATTTTTCTTCTAGCCATGGAGTTAATTCACTAGTCATTGATTTATCCCACAAATACATACTAACTTCTATTTTTTCATTTTTATTACAACTAGTCAAACCAAAAAACATCAAAATTGATAAAACTAGACAAATTATTTTATTTTTCATAATGCCTCCATTATTGAATAGAAATATATTTGTTTGGTTCTACTAATACTCCATCATTTTTAATGTATTCAACCCAAGCATTTCTTACTCTAAGTTTTTCTTTAACAAAGCCCAATCTTCCAAATTGACCCATTTTAGCAGCAATATTTATGCTTGTAATAGTATAAGATTCCTCATCCTTAATACTACTACCATTCATTAATACATCAACTAAAACATAATTATTTTCTTCTTTTTTTACAATTAATTCCATGCCACTTAAGGTAGGTAGACAGTTATCATTAAATGGCTTGCAGCCTCCTGCATTACCTTCTACATATTTTCTAATATATTCCTTTAGGCTACTACCAGTAAGTGTAGTCTTATAAGCATCTAACGCATTTGGCATAATCATATAGCCAACCATTTTTTCAGTATAATCACCTATAAATGTTAATCCTGTAAAGGAATTAAATGGAGCTATTAATACATCAGTCTTATACATATTTCTTAATGAATTTGCCATAAAAGAATATGATTTATTACCATCAGGAGTAAATTCATTTTTATACTCCTTATCTAATGTTAGAATTGCTTCATTTTCTTGATTTTTTGATGCCTTTAATAAGTTATCAAATTCTTGATATGCCTCACTAGCATTTAATTCTCCTTTAATCATTTTTGAAACTACTGTCTTTGAAACAGAAAAGAAATCATTAGATGCAATTCTAATATATAAATGATTATTAGAAATAAGATTATTAATATTATTTAATGATGAATCTAATTCTAAATTAGCATTTTGACTATAACTAATAATATCTTGCCCACTAGATAGCTTCTTTTGTCCAGAATCTGATAGCATTACTTTTAATATTTTTAAAGCCGAAGCCTTTCTACTACTATCTTTACTCAAATCCTTATTTAATGCCACATGAAATGCTGGATAAGTTAATAACCATTCTTCATCATCCTGACAGAAATATGGTAGAAAAATAGGTTCAAAATTTTCAGTCTTAGTTGATGAAACAACATTAGCACCCCCAGCTCTAATAATTGCAATTTCGCCTTTTAAAAATGCATTATAATTTTTTGAAAATGGTGAAGAAATATCTTCTGCTATAGCATTAGCATCCTTAATAAATTTTTCCATATTTTCAAAAACCTTTGGCCATACTTTATCATCTAATCCAACATTACTACTATTTACATTTTCATATTGTTGTCTCCATAATCTACCTTCAATTGAATTCAATTCTGAAATAGATAATCCTTGAAGTATTTCCATACAAGTATAATCATAAGTAAAATCAGCAGCAAATCCTCTAATACCTAATTCATCAAAACGTCTACAAGCAGAAATAAAGCTATCATAATCTGTAGGTAGAGGAATATTATTTGCCTCAAATAATTTCTTATTAGCTACAAAACCATCTACCTCACCACATAAAGGTAACCAGTTTACAGTATTATCATCATTAACAAAATCCTTTAAATAGGAATCATAAATAGCTCCTGCTTCTTCAGTAGATGATAGATCCATCAATTGATCTTTAATTCCTACTGCATCATGAAGTGAAAATCTTCTAGTTGTAATAATATCTGGTAATGAATTATTATCCTTCATAAATTGATAGAAATCTAAATCATTATTTCCAACAACAAATTCCATATTAACCTCAGGTAATTCTGATTGAATGAAATTTGCATAACCATTATCAATTAATTGATTACTCCATAAATAAATAGAAATAGCTTCTTTATCATTATTACAGCTAAATAATGATAAAGATAATAATAACATTAAAACAATACTAAATAATTTCTTTTTCATATAAATCCCCCTATATTAAGCAAATATTAATAATTTTTTTAATTCATTTTCAAATTCATCACTAGGAATAGGTTTTTTTAATAAATATCCTTGAACAAAATCACAATTAACCATTCTTAATTTATTTAATTGTTCATTTGTTTCTACTCCCTCAGCTACGACTCTTATATTCATTCTATGTGCCATATTAATAACATCGCCTAAAATACTTCTATCAATACTTTTTGATGTTTCATTTTGAACAAAATCAATATCAAGCTTAATTACATCTACTTCAAGCATACTAAACATGTTAAGTGAAGAATATCCTGATCCAAAATCATCCATTTCAATAGAAAAGCCTTGTTTTTTCAAATCAATTGAGGTTTTAATAATTTGTTTAGGACTTTTTGTATACGCACTTTCTGTAATTTCTAAATGAATATATTTTGGTTCAATATCATATTTTTTTGTTAGATTCAAAAAAATATCACTCAAATATGAATTATAAGCATCAACTCTAGATACATTCATAGACACTGGTACTAGCTTATAACCTTTTTTCTTATAATTCGATAAATGTATAAATACTTCTTCCCAAACAAATCTATCCAAATTAGAAATTACTCCATATTTTTCAAATAATGGAATAAATTCTCCAGGTGAAACCATACCTAATCTAGGATGATTCCATCTAACTAAAGCCTCAGCTCCAATTAATTCTTTATTATAAACAGAATATTTTGGTTGAAAATATACAAAGAATTGTTTATTTTCTATTGCCTCATCAATAGAATCTAATAACATTTTTTCTCTTAATAGAGCTTTTCTCATATTATCATCATAGCAATTAATATATTTATTATATTGTCCTTTAATACTATTAACTGCTAAAGAAGCTCTATCACACATTTGTTCAACTGGAATAGTCTTATCAACTATTTCATATACTCCCCATCTAATAATAATAGATTTAGAAATCTCAATAGCCTCTTTATTATTAAAAGCTTGATATTGATTATAATTCAATAATAAAAAGAATCTATCCGCAGTAAATCTAGCAGCAACAACATCATTTCCAAAATAATTCCTTATTTTTTTAGCAATTTCATTTAATAAATTATCTCCAGCCTTTAATCCAAAGCTCTCATTAAAAAACTTAAAATTCTCAATATTTAATGTAACTATATAAAATGGCTCTAAATCATTTCTAACAAATGAATTCTTTATTTGCTGATAAAAATAATCCTTATTATATAATCCTGTAAGCTTATCATAAATAACTTGATTAATTAATGCAGAATGTTCTCTTAATTTAATTATATTAGCAACTCTATGAAGAATAATCTTTGCCTTATATGGTTTAGGAATAAAGTCAGTAGCTCCACTTGATAAGGCTAAAACCTCATCAACCTCATTGACATTTGATGTTGTTACAACAACTGGAATCAAAGCTCCATATTCATCATCCTTCAATTTTTTTAAAAATGTATAGCCATCCATAATAGGCATAATAATATCCAGTAAAATTAATGATATATATTCTTTATTTTGATAGACATTCTTTATTACGTCTAATGCTTCTTTTCCATTTGAGGCAGTAATTACATCGTATTCACTAGATAAAATATCAACAAGCATCTCCCTATTAATTTCATTATCTTCTACTACCAATATTTTTCTTTTCCACATAAATAACCTCATTTATATTAATAATTTTTTAATTATTAATTAACTCATTAATTTTATTTACTAATAATATATAATTATCTTTAACTAATTCAAAATAATTATTAACATAAATAATATTAATATTATTGCAATCTCTTAGTTCCTCTACTAATATACTAGAAGATTTTAATAATGAACCAAATCCTAAATTAGAACATATTCCTTTTAAGGTATGACAAGCTAAAAATGCTTCCTTATAATTTTTTTCTTTTAAATTTTTTTCTAATAGATTAAAGGAATTATCATCTAAAAACTTTTTAATGTATTTCATAATTAATGTAGTTGAAGGTAAATAAATCAATACATTTTGATAATTTCCTCCAATACTATGATAAAATTCTTCTAAATTCATAAGGCCTCCTTATTGTATCAAATATTATTCATATTCCTCATTTGACACTATATGACATATTACTAATTGAAAAATGTCTAATTTTGTCGAATGTGTAAAAATAATTATAAACATATACTTTCTTATCTATTAATAAATAATATCTAATAGTAAATTTAAACTAAAATGAAAATTGGAGCAACCTAAAACATAAATTATTTTAGGCTACTCCCTATTTTATATTAATAATTATTTAAATATTTTTATTCATCAATAATCAGAATTTATATATTGAATCTCATTCTATTAACCTCACGATTTTTTCATAATCTTTGACTTTTTTCGAGTGAAATATCTAATATCTATTTAAATAAAATTGTTGTAATCGTTTTGCAACAATTTTTAAATCGTTGCAAATTAAAAATCAGCGAGATATTTTGCTGATTTTATAATTATATTACTATTCACTTACAAGATCTAAAGAAGCACTAGCATTCATTGATAGATCAGATAAAGTTGGATTGGTTTTATATTGATAATATCCTGCTACAGCTATCATAGCCGCATTATCAGTACAATATTTTATTGAAGGAATTGAAATATTAAATCCATCTCCTTCTTTAATAAATCTTTCCTTTAATCCTTTATTTGCAGATACTCCTCCTGCAACAATAATATTATTAATATTTCTTTGTTTAGCTAAGCTAATAGTTTTTCTTACTAATACCTCAGTTACACTATCCTGAAATGAACAGCATAAATCATTAACATTAACCTCTTCATTTCTTTGTTTAAGATTATGAGCTAAATTAATAACAGCACTTTTCAAACCAGAAAAAGAAAAATTATAGCTACCATCATCTAAATAAACTCTAGGTAAATGATAAGTATCATTTCCTAAATGAGCTAGCCTATCTACATGAGGTCCTCCAGGGTATGGAAGCCCTACTACTCTTGCAACCTTATCGTATGCCTCACCAACCGCATCATCTAAAGTTTGTCCAACTATTTCAAAATTAAAATGCTCTTTCATTACAATTAATTCAGTATTTCCACCTGATACAAGTAATGCAACTAAAGGGAATTTCATTTCATGTTCAATCGCATTTGCATAGATATGCCCAGCTAAATGATGAACCCCAATAATAGGCTTATTATACATTAACGAAAAGGTTTTAGCTGCATTAACTCCAACAAGTAAAGAACCTATCAATCCTGGTCCTTCTGTTACCGCAACTAAATCAATATCCATAGGCTTTACATTTGCCACTTTAAAAGCCTCCTCAAATACCATCGATATTTGATATACATGATGACGTGATGCTACCTCAGGTACAACACCACCAAATTTTTCATGAATTTTAATTTGTGAATTAATTACATTAGCTAGTACTTCCTTACCATCTCTTACAATGGCAACAGAGGTTTCATCACAGCTTGATTCAATTCCTAAAACTAACATATTAACCCTCCCTTATAATATTTAAAAATCTAACCTTAATTACACGCTCTAAATCCTTAGGCTTCATTTCTATTTGAAGACCTATTTTACCTCCAGAAAAAATTATACTATCATATTTCAAAATTGATTCATCAACAATAGTATCAAAGGTTTTTTTCATTCCAATAGGACTACAACCACCTCTAATATAGCCAGTAATTCCTAATAAATCCTTAACATGAACCATATCTAATGATTTAACTTTAAAATAGCTTGCAGCTTTTTTCAAGTCTAATTCAGAGGCAACTGGAATAACGCAAACATAATAATGATTATTATATGTAGTTACTAAGGTTTTAAATACTTTATTAGGGTCTTGATTCAAAAGTCTTGCAACATCAGTACCGATAACACATAAATCTCCATCATGAGGATATTCGTGAGTTAAATAAGGTATTTTCTTTTGATCTAATATTCTCATAGCGTTTGTTTTATCCATTATTTACATCTCCTATAATAATAGTTTTTATTAATCACTACAAAACCAATTTTTTGATACCAATTAATGACACTATCTTCTAAATCAGCACATAAATAACAATCAAAATAACCATTATTTTTATAATAATCTACAATATTTTTAAATAAAGATACTCCATAGCCTTGATGCTGATATTCTGGTAAAATAAAGAAATCTGTAATATAAATACTATTTAAATTAGTATAAACTAATAAATATCCAATAATTGTATTATCAATATATATTCCATGATGATAAATATTATTATGCTTATCAAGCTTTCTTAATGCTTCACTATCAGCATAATTTTTTCCATATTTTATAGAATCATTATAAATAATATTATATAAATCATTATCATTATCAATAATTTTAATATTACCTTTACTAATATAATTTCTTAAATTAAGCATTTTTAATGATGAATACATAATAGCTTCTTTTTCAATAATAAAATTCTTTATATTTAATGGTTTATTAACTAAAACCATTAAATAATCATCATTATTTTCACTAATAAAATCTAAGGCATTTTCATTATCAAAAAATTTATAATAATTATGAAAATATTTATCAGGTTGAATATTATCACTATATTTAATATAATCATTCTTTCTTTCTATATTGCAATAATTAGCTAAATAATTATTTAATATATCATCATAATGATTAAATTCTTTCATTAAAACTAAGGCATTTTCTAGATCAGAATAATAATTTTTTCTAGTATGAATATTTTTAAAACCAAAGCTTTCATAAACATGAATAGCTCTTTTATTAGATTCTCTTACCTCTAAAATAGCACCAGTTAAATTGTTATTTTCTTTTATACATTGAATTAATAAATAATTTAATAAGCTACTACCAATATGCTTATTTTGATAATTATCATCCACACAAAAATTCATTATACTAATCATATCACCATCAAATACAGATGATATATAGCCTAATAATTTATTATTATCTATATATACATAATGTCTAGCGAAAGGATTTTCTAAATCAATATATAATGAATCTCCTAAGGTTGTATTTAATATTTTTTTCTCAAGAGTGATAATATCCTCTATATCCTCTTCATTATATAATCTAATCATGTAAATTTCTTTCTGCCTCAGTATCCCTTAAATAATTAGGTACTAATAAATGAGGCTCTATTACTTTTTCTTTATGTTCTAAAATATATAAAGCATCAACCTTAAAATCATTTTCATTCACTTCAAAATCAAAATGATTTTCCTTTAATTCAGAATATGAGGTATGAGCTTCTTCTATAATATATTTATCATTTATTGTATCGATTATTGTGCCGAAGACATTACCACGTCTAGCATCAATAGTTGATAATACTATTCCCTTTAGATTAGAAGCAATAAGCTTTAATGTAGATATTTTATATAACGGCTTATTCATAAATACAGCCATCATTTTACATACAGTTACTGCCATACGTACTCCAGTATAAGAGCCTGGTCCAATACCACAAATAATTTCATCTAATTCATTAGTAGTAATATTTTCACTTTTTAATAATTCATCAATAGTAGAAACAATATATTTGGCATGATCATTTCTTCCAGGTATATATTTTTCATTTACACTGCCATCAATTACTAAGGCTATATATAATACTTGAGTAGCTGAATCAACAATTAATGATTTCATCTAATTCACCTTCAATTTCTTGATATTTTCCAATACCACTAACATTTATTATTCTTTCATTTTCACTAGTTATTTTTAATTCAATTAATAAATATTCACTAGGTAATATTTCCTTAACCTGAAAGGGCCATTCAATAACACAAACTCCCCCTCTATCCATATATTCTTCTAAATCAAAATCTTCATTTAATCCATCTAATCTATATAAATCTAAATGAAATAAATCACATTTAGTACCTTTATATTCTTTAACAATAGTAAATGTAGGTGAATTAATTATTTTATTAACTCCTAGGGCTTTTCCAATACCCTTAGTAATTGTAGTTTTTCCTGCTGATAGGTCTCCTAAAAGTAATACCACATCTCCTGGTTTTAATAGTCTACCTATTTTTTCACCTAGTTTGATTGTCTCATCACTATTAATAACATTATAACTTTTCATAAAATCACCTAATTTCTACATATATTATACTTGTTTTTTAAGAAAACAAAAGACTTTCAATCCATTTTAAGACTGAAAGTCTTTTCAAACTACATACCTACTGCTTCTTCCTCTTCATATGGAAGAATTGTAATATTCTTAGCATGAAGCATTACTACTTCTTCAGAAGCTAATTTAGAATATTCATGATGTACAGTACATTCTAAATATATATAGCTATCTACCTTAGGCTTTACATTAGTTTCATTCACAACTTCATATCCTAAAAATTGGATATCCTCACTACAACAAGTCATTACCTGTCTACCACAAACTAGATTTCCATCTTCACTAACATCTCTAACATAAACCTTAAATTTAATAGTTTTATTAAAATATTTTTCATAATTATCAAAGACATCTACATACCATGTAGCATAAACATCAGGTTCAAACATAATTACATCCTTTGATAAATCATATGGTAAATCCTCATCAAGCATTGCGGTTAAGGAACCATTTGCATTTTCAAAGGCAATTTGAGCATATTGATTAATAGCTCTAATCCATCTTCTATATAATGCTAAATCCTTTATTCCATCACAACGATTGAAAATAACAAGTGATGAATCCTTAACCATTGTATTAAACTGCTTTTTCATATTATTAAACATAACATTAAATGTAGATGCATCAATAATAGTTATTTGTTGATATATTACCATATATTCAGGGAATTCTTGTAATTCCCAGTCATAAAATCCATTATATTCTATAACTATACGATCAGGCATATAATGATTATCTAGATTCTCTAAAAATTCTGGTGTTAATTCCTCTTGTTTAGAAACAAATTCTACATGAACCTGATTATTTTCACACCACTCATCATCATATTCAACCTCGCCATCCTCACAAGCGATTATTACAGTTGAATAATTATGATAGCTCTCATTATTTTCAACAATATCCTTAATTAATGTAGTTTTACCAGCTTCTAAAAAGCCATTTAAAAGAAATACTGGAAGTTCCTTCATAACTACCTCTCAATTAAAATAATTCCTTAATTGTCTTCTCGTCAATATGAGATCCAATAACAACAATTTTACCCATTGGAATAGCTTTTGTAGCTTCAATTGTAACCTCTTCAGGAGTTAAATTGAAGACATACCATACTCCATCATTACCTTGAATAATACCCTTTGAACGAACAATCATTCCATATTCTCCATTTGCCATAGAATCTAGAGTATTATGTAATGAATCAATATCATATTTCTTTACAGTCTCAAAGCCAATTGAATTAAATACTTCATCAGCATGATGGTGGTGGTGATGATGTCCACATTCACACTCTTCGTCATGGTCATGATGATGTCCACATTCGCATTCTTCATCATGGTCATGGTGATGTCCACATTCACATTCTTCGTCATGGTCATGATGATGGCCGCATTCACATTCTTCATCATGGTCATGGTGATGATGTCCACAACAACACTCTTCGTCATGGTCATGGTGATGTTCTTCCATATCCTTTAATAAATCAACATCAAAACCCTCATATGCTGTAATTAAATCCTCGTCACTTAATTCCTTTATAGGAGTTGACACAACTACCGCATGAGAATTATGCTTACGAATAATTTCTAATGCAGATTTAACAGTATCTTCTTTAGCTACATCAGTACGACTTAAAATAACTGTATGAGCATTCTCAATTTGATCAGCAAAGAATTCACCAAAATTCTTATCATACATTTTAGCCTTTTTAGCATCTACTAAGCATACTAATGAATTAATATTATTTTTTAAGCCACTATCACATACTGCCTTGACGATATCTGATAATTTACCTACACCAGATGGTTCAATTAAAATACGGTCTGGATTATATTTAGAAATAATTTCGTTTAATGATTTAGCAAAATCTCCAACTAAGCTACAGCAAATACAACCTTGTGATAATTCCTTGATCTCAATTTTAGAATCCTCAAGTAAATTACTATCTACAGATACCTCTCCATATTCATTTTCAATTAAAACAACCTTCTCATCCTTAAATGAACAATCTAATAATCTTTTAATAAAGGTGGTTTTACCAGCACCTAAAAATCCTGATATAATATCTATTTTTAACATTTTTTATACTTCCTTTCATACAACAACAATTATATACCAAATAAAACGGATTTGCAACTGAGTGCTAAATTAAAAATTTCTCCAAAAGATATTATTAGTGAAATTTATAATATTATACAAAAAAGGTATAAGCATTTTATAGTATTATTGCTTATACCTCTTTATTATTATTAATTATTAGCTGCTAATATTCCATTAACAACTTCAACATCAATATTTAAGAATTCAGCAATTTCTTCTACAGATTTGCCTTTCTTATAATTAAATAGCACTAATTCACGAGTTTTTTTAGTTTCACCTTCAGCTTTACCTCTAGTTTCAGCTTCATGCATATCAAGGTTATAGTCTAGCTCACTAAGTAATTCTCTTAGTGCCATTGATAATGTATTATTTCTATCTAGATAATCACCCATACTTAATGCAGCCTCCTTTATGATTTGATATGAAGAGTTTTTATATTCTTTAATGTTCTTTGATGATTGTAACATTTTAGAGTATGCCTCTACTATTATATTACCACAATATGTAGCCTTATTCAAATCTAAAAAGGTATAAGCTTTTTATAGTATTATTACTTATACCTCTTTATTATTATTAATTATTAGCTGCTAATATTCCATTAACTGCTTCAACATCAATATTTAAGAATTCAGCAATTTCTTCTACAGATTTGCCTTTCTTATAATTAAATAGCACTAATTCACGAGTTTTTTTAGTTTCACCTTCAGCTTTACCTCTAGTTTCAGCTTCATGCATATCAAGGTTATAGTCTAGCT